>NZ_JBPZHA010000007.1:0-251882 GCF_051857515.1 Hydrogenophaga sedimenti | reverse complement strand
AAACGGGCGGTGCAAACGCAGAAACTGCGTTGAATTCGCTGATTCCGAGTCGCGCTGTTTCATGTCGTGGCAAGCCGCCCGCTATCGGCTGGCGCTAAACGTGTTTTGAACACCATCCCTAACGTTTGAGCTGAGGCGCGAGCGCCGGGATGGCGCTTGGCCCGCGAGGCCGATGATAAGAACCACGGGCTCGCGGGCCAAGTGCCATGCCGGTGCGAGTCGGCTCCAGCGAAGGGTTAGGCGTCATTGCGGGGTGGGCGACTAGAGCTGCGCCAGCGAGTTGTGGCTCTTGGGGCAATGTGTCTCTGCCAGGACTCCTTGTGCGCGGTTCAGCAAGTGGACCTGACTTGGATGGGCAAGAGACGTGACTCCGATGTGTGCGGATGGACGGCAGATGAGCCAACGCCAAGCTACTGGCATTTGCAGACTTGGCGATACTGCCCCTTGGCTGACATTGGGTAGTCCATGTCTTTCACGAGTTGCCCGAACCGAGGTGCGCACTGTCTTGCGCATTCCGTCGCGGGATCTCGCTGCGGCGGCAGCACTTGGACAAGCAAGAGTGAAGCGACAGCGAATGCGGCCAGCCCGAGCGCGACTCCCCAGGGAGCGGGAATGCGTACCAACGCGTTGCGGATCGCGGCGCGAGTGTTCATGACGCCTAACTTTGATTTAAACGGCAAAACGCCGGATACCCACAGCCGCTGCCGTTAAACAAAGTCTCCTCGAACTCAGGAAAACCCTTTGAGATCAAGCGACTAGGCAGCTCCGCTGCAGGCAGGCGCCGGTATAACAGATTCGACAAATCCGGCAACCGAACTCCGAGGTGCCTCAATCCTTCGCCCCCCGCGCCAACGCCCGTTCCCGGCTCGCCGCCAACTGCATCGGGTCATCCGCATGGAGCGTCCCCCACCCCTGCAAATGCCGCTCAGCCAGGTCGGCCAGCGCGCGGATCCAGTCCGGGCTGTCGTTGAGGCACTCGATGTATTCGAAGCGCTGGCCGCCGGCGTGCTTGAAGGCTTCCTGCGCTTCCATGCGGATTTCTTCCAGCGTCTCCAGGCAGTCGCCGGTGAAGCCGGGGCAGACCACGTCCACGCTCTTGAGCCCTTTTTTCGCCAGCGCGATCAGGGTCGGCTCGGTGTAGGGCTCCAGCCACTTGGCCTTGCCGAAGCGCGACTGGAAGGTGACGCTGTAGCGGTCTTTCTCCAGCCCCAGTTTTTCGGCCAGCATGCGCGCCGTCTTGTTGCATTCGCAGTGGTACGGGTCGCCCAGGTGCAGCGTGCGCTCGGGCACGCCGTGGAAGCTCATCACGAGGTGGTCGCCCTGGCCGTGGTGCATCCAGTGCGCGCGGATCTTGCGGTGCAGCGCGTCGATGTAGCCGAGGTCGTCGTGGTAACGGTTGACGAAGCGGAACTCGGGGATGTTGCGGATCTTCAGGCTCCAGGCCGACACGGCGTCGATCACGCTGGCGGTGGTGGTGCCGCTGTACTGCGGGTAGGCCGGCAGGATCAGGATGCGGGTCACGCCCTGCGCCTTGAGTTCGTCGAGCACCGACGGCATCGAGGGGTTGCCGTAGCGCATCGCGTAGCGCACGGTGACCTGGTGGCCGCGTTCGCCGAGGTAGCCCTGCAGCATCTTGGACTGCTTGTCGGTCCAGACCTTCAGCGGCGAACCCTCGGGTGTCCAGATGCTGGCGTACTTGGCGGCCGACTTGGCGGGGCGGGTGCGCAGGATGATGCCGTGCAGGATCAGCATCCAGACCGCGCGCGGGATTTCGACCACGCGCGGGTCGCCCAGGAACTCGGCCAGATAGCGGCGCAGCGCCGGCGCCGTGGGTTCGTCGGGCGTGCCGAGGTTGCACCACACGATGGCCGTGCGGGGCGCCTGGCCATGTTTGAAAGCGGGTTCTGTCTGGAAGGGCATGCGCTATTCTCCCGCAGCCATGAATACCCCCGAACGCCCGCGCACGAACCCGCCCGATCAGGGGCTGGACCTGTCCCGCATCCGCGCCATCACGCTCGACCTGGACGACACGCTGTGGCCGATCTGGCCGACGATCGGGCGCGCCGAGCAGGTGCTGCAGGACTGGCTGGAGGCGAATGCGCCGGCCACTGGCGCCCTGTGCCGTGATCGCGCGGTGTTGCGCCAGGTGCGCGAGGCCCTGAACGTGGAGCGGCCCGATCTGGCGCACGACATGAGCGCGCTGCGGCTCGAAGCGATCCGCCGTGTGCTGCTCAGCGGCGGCGACGATCCGGCGCTGGCCGATCCGGCGTTCGAGGTTTTCTTCGCCGAGCGGCAGCGGGTCGACCTGTTCGAAGATGCGCTGCCCATGCTCGAATTCCTCAGCCAGCGCTTTCCGGTGGTGGCGCTGTCCAACGGCAATGCCGACGTGCACCGTGTGGGGATCGGAACGTTTTTCCATGCCTCGGTCAGCGCGCGCGAGTTCGGCATCGGCAAACCCGATCCGCGCATCTTCCAGGCGGCGGCAGAGGCCGCGGGCGTGGCACCGCACGAGGTGCTGCACATCGGTGACGATGCCCATCTCGATGGTGTCGGCGCGCTGAACGCGGGCATGCAGCTGGCCTGGGTGAACCGCGGCGGCCACACCTGGGACCACGCCCCGCTGGTGCCGCACCTCACGGTCAGCGAACTGGGCGCCCTGTGCCGCGCGCTGTCGGCCTGACGGGGGAGTCGGTGTGGGCCTGAGCATCCACGGGATTGCCGCCTCGCGCGCCTTGCGCCCGCTCTGGGCCGCGTCCGAGCTGGGTCTGGACTTCCACCACGTGGCCACGCCCTACCAGGGCGGCGCCACCCGCACGCCGGAGTTTCTCGCGCTCAACCCGAACGGTCACATCCCGGTGGTGGTCGACGCGCGTCCGGAGGGCGAGGTCGTGGTCTGGGAAAGCATGGCCTGTGCGCTCTACATTGCCCGGCACCATGGGGTGGCCGATGGTCGGTCGATCGCGCCCGCGACCGCGCGCGAGGATGCCGAGGCCCTGCGCTGGAGTTTCTGGGTCATGGGTGAATGCGAGGCCGACGCGCTGACGCTGCTGATGCACCGCGTGGTGATGCCGGTGGCGCGGCGCAAGCCCGATCTGGCCCATGTGGCCGAGCGGCGGCTGGCGGTGCCGCTGCGGCTGATCGAGCAGCACCTGGCGCGGCAGCGGGAGCGGGGCGAAGCACACCTGGCCGCGGCGCGGTTCACGGTGGCCGACCTGTGTGTGGCCAGTGTCCTGCACTGGCTGCGTCCCGCCCGCGGGCTGATGTCAGCGCACCCGCTGACGCGGGCCTGGGTGCGGGCCTGTGTCGGCCGGCCGGCGTTTCAGGCCGCGCAGGCGAGCCGGGCGGCGGCCTGACCGCTGCGCACCGCGCCTTCGAGCGTGGCGGGGTAGGGGCCATCGATGTAGTCTCCCGCGGCCCACAGGCCTGGTGCGATGGCCGCGGCTGGACGCAGCAGTCCCGGCGTGCAGGCGAAGGTGGCGCGTTTTTCGACCACGGTCTGCACCGGCTGCAGGTCGCGCAGGCCCAGCTGGCTGGCGGCCTGCGCCAACACCCGGGCCTGCAGCGCATCGCGGTCTCCCTCGCTGGCGCTGACCACGAAGGCCAGCAGGCCTTGCGCCGACGCATCGCCGGGGCGCAGCCGGCCACGGTCGAACACGAACTGGGCTGGCGCCTCGGGGCCGCAACGCAACGCGACCATGGGGGCGTTCAGCCGCGCAGTGGGCGCCCAGGCGTAGACGGTGGTGATGGCGGTGAAGTCCAGCCGCCGGGTGGTTGCGGCCCAGTCGCGCAGCGCGGCGCCGTCGGCGCTGACCTCGTTGGCCGCACCCATGACCGACGCGGCCGGGCTGGCCGCGGTGGCCCAGATCACGCGGTCGAAGTGGTCCGACCAGCCATCGCCGGACAGCGTCCAGCCGGCATCCGTTTCCTGCAGTTCCGTGACCCGTGTGCCCCGCCGCACCCGGTGCCCCAGATGGCGGCTGGCGGCCTCGGGCAACAGGGCGCCAAGGTCGTCGCGCGGCAGCAGCAGGGCCGAGGCTGACCAGACACCGAAACCCTGGCCGAACAGGGCGTCGCGCATCACGGTCAGGAACACCTGGGCACTGGCCGCGGCGGCCGGCAGGTTCAGGGCCGAGACGCACAGCGGCTCGATCAGTTCTTCCATCACCCGGGCGGGCAGTGCACGGCACAACTCGCCCACGGTCATCCTGGGATCACAGGCAAAACCCGAGCGCTGCCAGCCCAGCGAGGCGCGGACCAGGGCCAGCCGCTCGCTCCAGCGCCAGCCGCGCGCGGTCAGGATGGCGGCCACGGCGTCCAGCGGCGCGGGCCAGCGCGCGGCCCAGGCCGGGGTCTGCAGCCCACTGCCGTCGGGGTAGGGCAGGGACAGCGGCGTGCCCAGCAGCGCGCTCTGCGGGTCCACACCGAGACGCTGCATCAGGGCCAGCGTCTCGCGGTAGGCGCCGATCAGGATGTGCTGGCCGTTGTCCAGCAGCAGCGGCACGCCGTCCGGGCGCTGCGCGGGCAGGGCGCGGGCGCGGCCGCCGGGGGTGCGGGTGGCTTCGAACAGCGTGACGTCGGCGCCGAGCGCCACCGCTTCGACGGCAGCCGCCAGACCGGCCCAGCCGGCACCGACCACGGCCAACTTCATAGACGTCCGAGGGCTTGAACCTTCCACGCCAGCCACAGTTTGCGCAGCGGGGTCAGGCTCACCCGCTTGGTCAGGACCAGCAGCGGGTCGGCGGCGATTTCCTGCAGCAGGGTGCGGTAGATGCTGGCCATCATCAGGCCCGGCTTCTGGGCCCGGCGGTCGGCCTCGGGCAGCAGGGCCAGCGCCTCGTCGTAGGTCTGGAGCGCACGTTCGCACTGGAACCGCATCAGCGGCAGGAAGCGGCGCTGGAAGTCGGCCGGGTCCATGCCCGGTGCGGCGCCGCGCTTGATCAGCTCGTGCGCCTTGACGTCAAAGCGCTGCAGTTCGTTGACCGGCAGATAGATGCGGCCACGCGCGGCGTCTTCGCCGACGTCGCGGATGATGTTGGTCAGCTGGAACGCCAGGCCCAGGTGGTGGGCGTAGCCGGTGGTGCGCGGGTCGGTCTGCCCGAAGATGCGCGCCGCCACTTCGCCCACGACGCCGGCCACCAGATGGCAGTACTGCTGCAGGTTGGGGAAGTCGAGGTAGCGGCTCTGGTCGAGGTCCATCTGGCAGCCGTCGATCACGGCCAGCAGGTGCCGCGCCTCGATGCCGAAGGTGCTCGCGTGGGGCATCAGCGCCTGCAGCGCGGGGTGGTCGGCGCGGCCGGCGTAGGCCTGCGCCACCTGCTGGCGCCACCAGCCCAGCTTGGCTTGCGCCACGCCCAGGTCGCTGACCTCGTCGACCACATCGTCCACCTCGCGGCAGAAGGCGTAGAACGCCGTGATCGCGGCACGGCGCTCGGGCGGCAGGAACAGGAAGGCGTAATAGAAGCTGCTGCCGGAGGCGGCGGCTTTCTGCTGGGCGTAGTCTTGAGGTGTCATGTCTCGGGAGGTGGTTCCCGAGTGTAAACAGCCCTTGGGCAGGGGCCGGTCAGGCCGCCGCGTCGCGGAACACCTGGCGGTGCGTGCCGGTGAGTTCGCCGTGCCAGCGGTCGCGGCGCAGCAGGTGCCCGTCTTCTTCGAGCTGCCTGAGCGTGCGCGCCACCGATTCCCGGGTGGTCGAGAGCACAGAGGCCAGCGCGACCTGGCTGGGCAGCAGCACGGTGGAGGTGCCTTGTTCCCGCGTCAGCAGGCGCAGCGCCGCCACCAGCTGGCGCGGCAGGCCGCGCAGGCGCATCAGATGGCCCCAGTCGGCCAGCGATTCGAAGGAGCGCCCCATCTGCCGGTGCAGGGCATCGAGCAGCGCCGGGTCCTTGTCCAGCGTGCTGCGCAGGGCGCTCACCGGCAGTTCGCACACCCGGCCGGCCGACAGGGCCTGCGCGCTGAGCAGGGCCCGCGTACCGACCAGCGAGCAGACGTCCAGCAGGTGGCTGCGGCCGACCATCGCCACCGGGCGCGACTGTCCGTCGGGGCCGACGCGCGCCAGCATGACCGTGCCGACCTTGATGCTACGCACCACCGGCGGCTGCGCACCTTCGGTCTGGAGCATTTCACCTTTGCGGAAGTCGAGTTCGCGGATCAGCGGGTCCAGCTTTTCCAGCTGGGCGCGTGGCAACTGGCCAAACAGGCAGCCGGTGCGGGCGACGCAGACCCGGCAGCGCTGGGTGGTGTCGGGCAGGGAAGTGGGGGCGGGCATCTGGGCGGGGCGTGAGGCGGATTGGCCAACCCGTGGGGGCTGTTCCTCCTTCATCGGCCGCGAAGATGTTTTCTGCAGTGGCTGGACCGCCCGTTCCGTGGCTTTTTGCACGCGGGTCGTGCGTGCGGTGCCGCTGGCGGACGGCCGGGGAGACTTCTTGGGTCTTTGGGGTGGCATGCCGCTGGTGGTCATGGACGAGATGTGCCACAGGCATGGTTGCCACCGGGGTGGTGACTGCGGGTTGCGTCACATTCGACGCAGATTTACCGATTTCACGGGAACCAATGTCGTTTGCTAACAAAGGTTTGCATGGCTTGCCGCGATAGTGTCGGCATGTCGCCGGGAAGTGTTCCCGCGACGCGTGCGTTGGCATCTTTTCGACTTCGTCTCCATGGCTACCCCTCACGAATTACGGCATCCGCTGGCCATGCGGGCCGATCCGGCGGTCTCACCGCCAGGCCCTGGCGGCGTGGCAGCCCCTGCGGATGCGGTCCTTCTGGGCCGGCTGGCCTCGGCGGAGCAGACCCTTCGCGACATTTCCCACGCGCTGGCCCACGACCTGCGGACTTCGCTGCGCCATGTGGCCAGCTACGCCCAACTGCTGGGTGAGCCATCCTGCGCGCACCAGCCGGAGCAGGTGGCCCGGCTGTCGCTGAAGGTGCTTGATTCCAGCCGCCGTCTGCAGCGGCTGATGGAGGCGGTGTCGGACCTGGCGCGCCTGCAGGCCGAAGACCTGCGGCCCGAGTGGGTGGACTCGGCGGCGGTGGTCCGGTCGGTGATGCAGGGGCTTGGCGCGGCCGGTGAGGGCGCTGACGTGAGTTGCAGCGTGGTCTCGGAATTGCCGCCGGCGTTTGCCGATGCGGACCTGCTGCGGCGGGTCTGGGCCGAACTGCTGGACAACGCGGTGCGTCACGCACGCACCAGCGCAGACCCGCGCGTCGAGGTGGGTTACGAAGCCGTGCCCGGTGGCAACGTCTATGTGGTGCACGACAACGGACCGGGATTCGAGCCCGACAAGGCCGCGGTGCTGTTCGGCCTGTTCCAGCAGGGGCAGAAGGCGCCATCGCCGGGGCAGGGCGTGGGCCTGGCCATGGTCCGGCGCATCGTCGAATGCCACGGCGGCCGCGTCTGGGCCAGCGGCCGCCCGGGGCAGGGCGCCAGTTTCGGCTTCAGCCTGCCGGCGTCGCCCGACTGAGGTGGGCGCCGGTCAGGGCGCGCCAGAGCATCACGGGAACGTCGGCCTTGCCGACAGTGGGCCGCTGCAGCCAGCTGCGGTGATCGATGGCGGCGATCTTGTCCAGGATGCGCAGGCCCCCTTCGACCACCAGCCTGAGCTCCCAGCCGGCGCGGCCCGGAATGCGCCGGGCCAGCGGTGCGCCCTGCAGCATCAGGTCGCGGGCCTGGGCGCACAGTCCGGTGACCGCGGTCTGGCAACGCTGCTGGACGTCCTCCGGGGACCGCGCTGAAAAGTCCGCCAGCGTGAGGTCGTGGCGCGCCAGCGCATCGCCCGGCAGGTAGTGGCGGCCGCGCGCGTGGTCGACCGAAATGTCCTGCCAGAAGTTGATCAACTGCAGTGCGCTGCACACGGCATCGCTGCGTTCCAGCGAGAGGGCATCGTCGATGCCGTACAGGTGCAGCAGCAGCCGGCCCACGGGGTTGGCGGACAGGCGGCAGTAGTCCAGCAACTCGGCCGTGTCGGCGTAGACATGACCGCTGGCGGTGTGCCGCACGTCCTGCTCGAACGCACTGAGCAGGTCGTGCAGCAGCGCCATGGGCAGGCGGTGCTGCGCGATCTGGCGGGCCAACGGGCCGAAGACCTCGGGCCATTCGCCGGAAGTCGCGGCCTGGTCGGGCGCGGTGGCGCAGCGGTCCAGCGTCATCCGGTAGCCTGACAGTGCGGCCAGCCGTTCCGGGGCCGTGGCCGATCCTTCGTCGGCGAGGTCGTCCGCGGTGCGCGCGAAGTGGTAGATGGCCATCACCGCCGGCCGGATCGCGGCCGGGCACAGCCAGGAGGCGACCGGGAAGTTCTCGTAGTGACCGACCTGGCTGGTCAGCGGCGTGGCTTGCGCGGGCATGGAGCGGGACAGGGCGTTGCAGGGGTTGACGGGGGAAGGCGGCCCGGGCAGTTTCTCACGGGCACAGTCGCTGCCTGCTGGCAGGGCGGTCGGCCATCCCCTGGCGCGTCGACAGCCGGCATTCGATTGCACTACAATTTGATTACTAACCGGTCAGTCATTAATTTTGACCGATCCGCTACCTCCCCACACCGCTGCGCCATGAAGAAGTCCCCCTTGCTCGTGCCACTCCTGTCGACCGTGCTGCTGCTGGCGGCGTGTTCCCGGCCCGAAGTGCCCCAGGAGCCGATCCGTTCGGTCAAGCTGATGACGGTCCACCACGGCGCGCTGCAGGCGCGGTCGGGTTATGCCGGCGAGATCCGCGCCAGGACCGAGTCGCGGCTGGGCTTCCGGGTCGGCGGCAAGCTGGTGCAGCGCCCGGTCGAGGTCGGACAGAGGGTGGCGGCCGGCCAGTTGCTGGCCCAGCTGGACGCCCAGGACCTGGCACTGGCCGCCCAGGCGGCGCAGGCCCAGATCGCCGCAGCCCAGACCCAGCGCGACCTCGCGGCCGCCGACTTCAAGCGGTTTTCCGACCTGAAGACCCAGGGCTTCGTCAGCGGCGCCGAGATCGAGCGCCGGCAGGCCACCCTCGATGCCGCCGAGGCCACGCTGCGGCAGGCGCGTGCCCAGGGCGCGGTGCAGGGCAACCAGGCGGGGTACGCGCGCCTGCTGGCCGACGGTCCGGGCGTGGTGCTGTCGGTCGAGGCCGAGCCCGGGCAGGTGGTCGCGGCCGGCGCGCCGGTCATGCGCCTGGCGCGCGATGGCGCGCGGGACGCGGTGATCGCGGTGCCCGAAGACCGCATCGCGCGGGTGCGTGCCGGTCAGGCGGCGCAGGTGGTCCTGTGGTCGGGCGCGGGCCTGGCCCCCGCACCGTTGCAGGCCCAGGTGCGTGAGGTGGCGGCCAGCGCCGACCCGGTGACCCGCACCTTCCAGGTCAAGCTGTCGCTGCCGGCCGATGCCAAGGTGGCGCTGGGCGCCACCGTGTCCGTGCAGTTCGAGGGCGAGCCGGCCGCAGCCGGCGCCGCCGCGGCGGCCGGACAGATCCGCCTGCCCACCAGTGCGCTGGTGCGCGCCCCCGGCGGCAAGGACAGTGCGGTCTGGGTGTTTGATCCGACCGGCAGCACGGTGTCGATGCGCAGCGTGATCGTGGCGGGTGCGGACGGCAACGAGATCGTCATCGTGTCGGGCCTGAAGGACGGTGAGGAGATCGTGGCCGCGGGCGTGCATGTGCTCTCGCCGGGCCAGAAGGTCGTGCGTTTCGCTTCCACCGCTGTCCGCTGAGGTTCCCGATGAGCCAGAACCAAGCGCACAGCGGCCAGCCCGGCTCGTCCTGGGTGTCGCGTTTCAACCTGTCCCAGTGGGCCCTGGACCACCAGGCCTTCACCCGCTATCTGATGATCGTGCTGATGGTACTGGGCGTGGCGTCCTACTTCCAGCTCGGTCAGGACGAAGACCCGCCGTTCACCTTCCGCGCGATGGTGGTGCGGGCGTACTGGCCGGGTGCCACGTCGCAGCAGGTGGCCGAGCAGGTGGCCGACCGGATCGAGAAGACGCTGCAGGAAGTGCCGTACGCCGACAAGATCCGCAGCTATTCCAAGCCGGGCGAGACGCTGATCCTGTTCCAGGTGCGCGACAACTCGCCGGCGGCCGAGATCCAGCAGATCTGGTACTCGGTGCGCAAGAAGGTCGGCGACATGCGCAGCACCCTGCCGCAGGGCGTGGTCGGACCATTCTTCAACGACGAGTTCGGCGACGTGTTCGGCGTCATCTATGCGCTGCAGGGCGAGGGTTTCACGCCGGCCGAGCTCAAGCAGGAGGCCGACCAGGTGCGGCAGAGGCTGCTGCGGGTCAAGGACGTCAACAAGGTCGAGCTGTTCGGCGCCCAGGACGAAAAGCTCTTCATCGAGGTCTCGCACCAGCGCCTGGCCACGCTCGGTCTGGACATGCAGGCCGTCCTGACGGCGCTCGGGCAGCAGAACGCCATCGAATCGGCGGGCGCGGTGCAGGCGCCGCACGATGTGGTGCAGGTGCGGGTGGATGGCGCCTTCGACACCGTCGAGCAGTTGCGTGCCATGCCGGTCCGGGCCGCCAACGGCACCCAGATCCGCCTGGGCGACATCGCGCAGATCCGCACCGGTTACGCCGACCCGCCCCAGGTGATGGTGCGGCACAACGGCCGCGACAGCATCGCCCTGGGCATCTCGATGAACAAGGGCGGCGACATCATCGCCCTGGGCAAGTCGCTCAAGGAGTCGATGGGCGAGATCCGCTCCGCGCTGCCGGCCGGGATGGAGCTGGTGCAGGTGCAGGACCAGCCAGAGGCCGTGAGCCGCTCGGTCAACGAATTCGTCGGCGTGCTGATCGAGGCCGTGCTGATCGTGCTGGCGGTGAGTTTCATCAGCCTGGGGCTGCACCGGCGCGAAGGCGGCACCGGGCTACGGCGCTATGTGCTGGACGTGCGCCCGGGCCTGGTGGTGCTGATCACGATTCCGCTGGTGCTGGCGATCACCTTCCTGGCGATGCGCTACTGGCACATCGGCCTGCACAAGATCTCGCTGGGCTCGCTGATCATCGCGCTGGGCCTGCTGGTCGACGACGCGATCATTGCGGTCGAGATGATGGTGCGCAAGCTGGAGGAGGGCTACTCGATGATGAAGGCCGCGACCTTCACCTGGGACGCCACCGCCATGCCGATGCTGACCGGCACACTGATCACCGCGGCCGGTTTCCTGCCGATCGGGCTGGCCAATTCGACCGTGGGCGAATACACCTTCGCGATCTTCGCGGTGACGGTGATCGCGCTGGTGCTGTCCTGGATCGTGGCCGTGATGTTCGTGCCCTACCTGGGTGTGAGGCTGCTCAAGGTGAAAGCCCACGTCGGGCCGGCGCACGAGGTGTTCGACGGGCCGTTCTACGTGAAATTCAGGGCGCTGGTGAACTGGTGCGTGCAGCACCGCTGGATCACCATCGGCCTGACGATCGCCACCTTTGTGCTCGGCATGGCCGGCATGGGCAAGGTGCAGCAGCAGTTCTTCCCCGACTCGGCGCGGCCCGAGGTGCTGGTCGACATCTGGCTGCCTGAGGGCGCGAGCATGTCGGCCAACGACGAGGTCGCGCGCCGGGTCGAGGCACGGCTGGCGAAGGAGCCGGACGTGCTCAGCGTGAGCACCTGGGTCGGCTCGGGCGTGCCGCGTTTCTACCTGCCGCTGGATCAGATCTTTCCGCAGAGCAACGTCTCGCAGATGATCGTGCTGCCCAAGGACCTGGTGGCGCGCGAGCGCATCCGCAAGGCGCTGCCGGCGTTGCTGGCGACCGAGTTCCCCGAGGTGCGGGGCCGGGTGAAGCTGCTGCCCAATGGTCCGCCGGTGCCGTATCCGGTGCAGTTCCGCGTGGTCGGGCCCGATCCTGCGGTGTTGCGCGGCCTGGGCGACGAGCTCAAGGTGCTGATGCGCGCGAATCCGAACATGCGTGGCGTCAACGACAACTGGAACGAATCGGTCAAGGCGCTGCGGCTGGAGATCGACCAGACCAAGGCCCGGGCACTGGGCGTGTCCAGCCAGTCCATCGCCACCGCCACGCGCACCGCCCTGACCGGCAGCACCGTGGGACAGTACCGTCAGGGCGACAAGCTGATCGACATCGTGCTGCGCCAGCCGCTGTCCGAGCGCGACGCGATCACAAGTCTCAACAACGCCTACCTGCCGACCAGCAGCGGCAAGAGCATCCCGCTGTCGCAGATCGCGCGACCGGTGTTCGACTGGGAGCCGGGCGTGCTGTGGCGCGAGAACCGCGAATTCGCGATCACCGTGCAGGGCGATGTGGTCGAGGGCCTGCAGGGCGCCACCGTGACGGCCGAGCTGCTGCCTACGCTGCGCCAGGCGGAAGCGGCCTGGGCGACCAAGGGGCTGAACGGCTACCGGGTGCAGGTGGCGGGGGCGGTGGAGGAGAGCAGCAAGGGGTCGTCGTCGATCGCGGCGGGTCTGCCCATCATGCTGTTCATCACCTTCACCCTGCTGATGCTGCAACTGCAGAGCTTCAGCCGCTCGCTGCTGGTGTTCCTGACCGGGCCGCTGGGCATGGCCGGGGTGGCGGGCGCGCTGCTGCTGCTCAACCGTCCGTTCGGTTTCGTGGCGCTGCTGGGCGTGATCGCGCTGATGGGCATGATCCAGCGCAATTCGGTGATCCTGATCGACCAGATCGAGCAGGACCGAGCACGCGGCGTGCCGGCCTGGGACGCGATCGTCGAGGCGGCGGTGCGCCGGATGCGCCCGATCGTGCTGACCGCTGCGGCGGCGGTGCTGGCCATGATCCCGCTTTCGCGCAGCGTGTTCTGGGGGCCGATGGCGGTGGCGATCATGGGCGGCCTGGTGGTGGCCACGGTGCTGACGCTGCTCGCGCTGCCGGCCATGTACGCCGCCTGGTTCCGGGTGCGGCGAACCGACTAGCCCAACAGATACAATAGAAGGTTGCCGTCAACGAAGCCCTCCAAGGCTTCGCGTGTCCGGCGCGCGGGTGGCGAAATTGGTAGACGCACCAGGTTTAGGTCCTGACGCCAGCAATGGTGTGGGGGTTCGAGTCCCCCCCCGCGCACCACAACACCGACGAACAGATCCACACCGGTCGGCCGCGCTGGCCGACCGATTTCCCTGATTGGAGAACACCATGACCGTGACCGTAGAGACCCTGGAAAAGCTGGAGCGCAAGATCACCCTGACGCTGCCTGCCGACGTGATCCAGAACGAAGTGGCCAAGCGCCTCAAGCGTCTGGCCCGCGACGTCAAGATGGACGGTTTCCGTCCCGGCAAGGTGCCGATGAACGTCGTGGCCCAGCGCTACGGCTACTCGGTGCACTACGAAGTCATGAACGACAAGGTCGGCGAGGCCTTTGCCAGCGCCGCCGGCGAGGCCAAGCTGCGCGTGGCCGGCCAGCCCCAGATCACCGAAAAAGAAGGCGCTCCCGACGGCCAACTGGCGTTCGACGCCGTGTTCGAGGTCTATCCCGAAGTCAAGATCGCTGACCTGTCGACCGCCGAGATCGACAAGGTCACCGCCGACGTCAGCGATGCCGCCATCGACCGCACCCTGGACATCCTGCGCAAGCAGCGCCGCACCTTCGCCCAGCGCGCCGCCGACCAGGCCGCCGCCGACGGCGACCGCGTGACGATCGACTTTGCCGGCAAGATCGACGGCGAAGCCTTCGAAGGCGGCAAGGCCGAAGGCTTCCAGTTCATCGTCGGCGACGGCCAGATGCTCAAGGAATTCGAAGACGCCGTGCGCGGCATGAAGTCGGGCGAGTCCAAGACCTTCCCGCTGCCGTTCCCCGCCGATTACCACGGCAAGGACGTGGCCGGCAAGACCGCCGACTTCCTGGTGACGGTCAACAAGATCGAAGCCGCCCATCTGCCCGACGTGGACGAGTCCCTGGCCAAGTCGCTGGGCATCGCCGACGGCACGGTCGAAGGCCTGCGCGCCGACATCAAGAAGAACCTGGAGCGTGAAGTCAAGTTCCGCGTCCAGGCCCGCAACAAGCAGGCCGTGATGGACGCCCTGGTGGCCAAGGCCGAGCTGGACCTGCCGAAGTCGGTGGTGCAGTCCGAAGTCGACCGCCTGGTCGAAGGTGCCCGCGCCGACCTCAAGCAGCGCGGCATCAAGGACGCCGACAAGGCCCCGATCCCCGCCGAGCTGTTCCAGGAGCAGGCCGAGCGCCGCGTGCGTCTGGGTCTGGTGGTGGCCGAGCTGGTGCGTGCCCACGAGCTGCACGCCAAGCCTGAGCAGATCAAGGCCCACATCGACGACCTGGCCTCGTCCTACGAGAAGCCCGCCGACGTGGTGCGCTGGTACACCAGCGACAACCGCCGCATGGCCGAGATCGAAGCGGTCGTGATCGAAAACAACGTGACCGAGTTCGTGCTGTCCAAGGCCAAGGTCACCGACAAGGCGATCGGTTTCGACGAGCTGATGGGCCAGGCCTGATCGGCTTTCTGGCGCCCGTCGCCAGGCCATCCGGAGAAGGGCGGAGCGATCCGCCCTTCTTGTTTTGTGTCGGGTACTTGTGTTTTTTGCCGGGCACGCCATATGCATGCCTCAGGCAAAGCCGCTGATCCGGATACGGCTTTGGCGGGTTGGTTACAGTAGTGACATCGACGCACTCAAACATTGGAGAAACGCATGAGCGCAATGGACATTCAGGGTCTGGGCATGGTGCCCATGGTGATCGAGCAGTCGGGTCGCGGCGAACGCGCCTACGACATCTATTCGCGCCTGCTCAAGGAGCGCGTGATCTTCCTGGTCGGCCCGGTCAATGACCAGTCGGCCAACCTGGTGGTGGCGCAGCTGCTGTTCCTGGAAAGCGAGAACCCCGACAAGGACATCTCGTTCTACATCAACTCTCCGGGTGGGTCGGTCAGCGCCGGCATGGCGATCTTCGACACGATGAACTTCATCAAGCCGGATGTCTCCACGCTGTGCACCGGCATGGCCGCGAGCATGGGTGCTTTCCTGCTGGCCGCCGGCGCCAAGGGCAAGCGTTTTGCACTGCCCAACTCCAAGATCATGATCCACCAGCCGCTGGGAGGCACCCAGGGCCAGGCGACCGAGATCGAGATCCATGCGCGCGAGATCCTCAAGACTCGCGAGCAGCTCAACAAGATCCTGGCGGAGCGCACCGGCCAGTCGCTGGAAAAGATCGAGCGCGACACCGAGCGCGACTACTACCTGTCGGCCGCCGAGTCGGCCGAATACGGCCTGATCGACAAGGTGATCGACAAGCGTGCGACCGCCGCCTGATCATCCAGATCGGCCAACGTCATGAAAAAGTGCTCGTTCGATGGTGGTTTTCGCCGCGAATGGGCTGCTTTTCTGCGGTTTCAGGCCCACCGGCCTTGAACTATCATTGATTCCATCCTTACCACCAGGTAGTCCCGACCTCCAGACCATGGCCGACAAAAAAGCCGCTTCCGGCGAAAAGGCGCTCTACTGCTCGTTCTGCGGCAAGAGCCAGCACGAGGTGAAGAAACTCATCGCCGGTCCGTCGGTGTTCATCTGCGACGAATGCATCGATCTGTGCAACGACATCATCCGTGATGAGTTGCCCGGACTCGAGTCGGTCAAATCGGCCGGAGACGACCTGCCCACACCTGCCGATCTCAAGGCCAACCTGGACGGTTACGTGATCGGCCAGGACCCGGCCAAGCGTGCGCTGGCGGTGGCGGTCTACAACCACTACAAGCGGCTGCGCCACAAGCAGGTCGCTCGCAAGGACGAGGTCGAGCTCGCCAAGAGCAACATCCTGCTGATCGGGCCCACGGGCTCGGGCAAGACGCTGCTGGCGCAGACCATGGCCCGCATGCTCAACGTGCCTTTCGTGATGGCCGATGCGACCACGCTGACCGAAGCCGGTTATGTGGGCGAGGACGTCGAGAACATCGTCGCCAAGCTGCTGCAGAGTTGCAATTACGACGTCGAACGCGCTCAGCAAGGCATCGTCTACATCGACGAGATCGACAAGATCACCCGCAAGTCGGACAACCCTTCGATCACCCGCGATGTGTCGGGCGAAGGCGTGCAGCAGGCCTTGCTGAAGCTGATCGAAGGCACGATGGCCAGCGTGCCGCCGCAAGGTGGTCGCAAGCACCCGAACCAGGACTTCCTGCAGGTGGACACGACCAACATCCTGTTCATCTGCGGTGGCGCGTTTGCAGGTCTTGAAAAGATCATCGAAAACCGGACCGAGGCGTCCGGCATGGGCTTCGCTGCAGTGGTCAAGAGCAAGCAGCAACGCAGCCTGACCGAGGCCTTCAAGGACATCGAGCCCGAGGACCTGATCAAGTTCGGCCTGATTCCCGAACTGGTGGGTCGCCTGCCGGTGATCGCGAGCCTGGCCGAGCTGAGCGAAGAAGCCCTGGTGGAAATCCTGACCGCGCCGAAGAACGCGGTGGTCAAGCAGTTCGCCCGTCTGCTGTCGATGGAGGGTGCCGACCTGGAAGTGCGCCCGGCTGCGCTGAAGGCGATCGCCCGCAAGGCGCTGGCCCGCAAGACCGGTGCCCGTGGATTGCGGTCCATCCTGGAAAACGCCCTGATCGACACCATGTTCGAACTGCCTGGCATGAGCAATGTCGAGAAGGTGGTGGTCGACGAGTCCACCATCGAAGAAAACAAACCCCCCCTGCTGGTTTACCGCGAGGCGGCCAAGCAGGCCTGAGCGCGTGCGTCGAATGGACCAGGGTGAACAGGCTGCGCCTGCACCTTGGCCCGCTATTCCTTTCTGAGGTCTGAAATGTCCGGACAAGTACCCCTGCCCAGCACGCCGGTCGACCTGCCACTGTTGCCTTTGCGCGATGTGGTGGTCTTTCCCCACATGGTGATTCCGCTGTTCGTCGGTCGCCCCAAGAGCATCAAGGCTCTGGAGGCCGCGATGGAAGCCGAACGCCGCATCATGCTGGTCGCCCAGAAGGCGGCCGCCAAAGACGAGCCTGCGACCGACGACATGTTCGAGATGGGCTGCGTCGCCACCATCCTGCAGATGCTCAAGCTGCCTGACGGTACCGTAAAGGTCCTGGTCGAAGGCGTGCAGCGCGCCAAGGTGCTGTCGATCAACGACGGTGAAAGCCATTTCGTGGCCAACGTCGCACCGATCGATCCCGCGCTGGAAAAGCTCGCGACACAGAACAATGAGCTGGAAGCATTGCGCCGTGCGGTGATGCAACAGTTCGACCAGTACGTCAAACTCAACAAGAAGATCCCTTCCGAGATCCTGACCTCGATCTCCAGCATCGACGATCCGGGCCGTCTGGCCGACACCATCGCGGCTCATCTGCCACTCAAGCTGGAATCCAAGCAGGTCGTGCTCGACCTGGATCTGGTCAACAAGCGGCTGGAGAACCTGTTCGAACAGCTTGAGCGCGAGGTTGACATCCTCAACGTCGACAAGAAGATCCGTGGCCGCGTGAAGCGCCAGATGGAAAAGAACCAGCGCGACTTCTACCTCAACGAGCAGGTCAAGGCGATCCAGAAAGAGCTCGGTGAAGGCGAAGAGGGCGCCGACATCGAAGAGATCGAGAAGAAGATCAAGCAGGCCAAGATGCCCGCCGAGGCGCGCAAGAAGGCCGACGCCGAATTCAAGAAGCTCAAGCTGATGTCGCCCATGTCGGCCGAGGCCACCGTGGTGCGCAACTACATCGATGCACTGGTCGCGCTGCCCTGGAGCAAGAAGACCAAGATCAAGCACGACCTGGCGCATGCAGAGGAAGTGCTCAACGAAGACCATTACGGCCTGGACAAGGTCAAGGACCGCATCCTCGAATACCTCGCGGTGCAGCAGCGCGTGGACAAGGTCAAGGCGCCCATCCTGTGCCTCGTCGGCCCTCCGGGCGTTGGCAAGACCTCGCTGGGTCAGTCGGTCGCCAAGGCCACGGGACGCAAGTACGTGCGCATGGCGCTGGGCGGCATGCGCGATGAGGCCGAGATCCGCGGACACCGCCGCACCTACATTGGTGCCATGCCGGGCAAGGTGCTGCAGAGCCTGTCCAAGGTCGGTACGCGCAACCCGCTGTTCCTGCTCGACGAGATCGACAAGCTGGGCACGGACTTCCGCGGTGATCCGTCTTCGGCCCTGCTCGAAGTGCTGGACCCCGAGCAGAACCACACCTTTGGTGACCACTATGTCGAGGTCGACTTCGACCTGTCGGACGTGATGTTCGTGGCGACCTCGAACTCGATGAACATTCCGCCAGCGCTGCTGGACCGGATGGAAGTGATCCGCCTGTCGGGTTACACCGAAGACGAGAAGACCAACATCGCCATGCGTTACCTGCTGCCCAAGCAGGTCAAGAACAACGGTATTCGCGAGGGTGAGCTGGAGGTCAAGGAAGAAGCGGTGCGCGACATCGTGCGCTACTACACCCGCGAGGCCGGCGTGCGATCGCTGGAGCGCGAGCTCTCCAAGATCTGCCGCAAGGTGGTCAAAGGGTTGCTGCTCAAGAAATACACGCCGACCCTGGTGGTCGACGCCGCCAACCTGGACGAGTTCCTGGGTGTGCGCAAGTACAGCTACGGCCGCGCCGAACAGCAGAATCAGGTCGGTCAGGTGGTCGGTCTTGCCTGGACCGAAGTGGGCGGCGACCTGCTGACCATTGAAGTCGCGATCATGCCGGGCAAGGGTGTCATCACGCGCACCGGGTCGCTGGGCGACGTGATGAAGGAGTCGGTCGAAGCTGCCCGCACCGTGGTGCGCAGCCGTGCCCGCATGCTGGGCATCAAGGACGAGATGTTCGAGAAGCGCGATATCCACATCCACGTTCCCGACGGCGCGACTCCCAAGGACGGTCCGAGCGCTGGCGCCGCGATGACCACCGCCCTGGTGTCTTCCCTCACGGGCATTCCGGTGCGCGCCGACGTGGCAATGACGGGCGAGATCACGCTGCGCGGAGAGGTCACGGCCATTGGCGGGCTCAAGGAAAAGATGCTGGCGGCCCTGCGCGGTGGCATCAAGACGGTCATCATCCCGGAAGAGAACGTGAAAGACCTCGCCGACATTCCGGACAACGTCAAGCAGGGACTGGAAGTCGTCCCGGTGAAATGGATCGACAAGGTGTTGTCCATTGCGCTGGAGCGTCAGCCCGTGCCTCTGACGGACGAGGAGGTGGCCGCACAGGTGGCGGCCGCTGCAGGTCGCACGCCCGCACCGTCGCCGGATGCCGTCAAACACTGAGCAAAAAATGCGGGGGGCTTGAAAAACACCCGTTTTTTGCGCTAGAATTCCAGCTTCTGACGAACTTCACCAAACGTCAGAAGTTTGCGGGAATAGCTCAGTTGGTAGAGCGCAACCTTGCCAAGGTTGAGGTCGCGAGTTCGAATCTCGTTTCCCGCTCCAGTTTGAAAAAAGGGAAGCCCGGCTTCCCTTTTTTGTCGAAAGAGAAGGCCCGGTCACCGTGCTTTCGAATCGGGCGCGATAGCAAATCGGTTATGCAACGGATTGCAAATCCGTCTAGCCCGGTTCGACTCCGGGTCGCGCCTCCAGTCATGCTGGTCAGTTTTGCGGGAATAGCTCAGTTGGTAGAGCGCAACCTTGCCAAGGTTGAGGTCGCGAGTTCGAATCTCGTTTCCCGCTCCATTCAAGAAAAACGGGAAGCATGGCTTCCCGTTTTTCGTTTGGATTGACCCTGTGTGATCAGGGTGTCCTTGTGCCGCCTCGAATCAGGTGCGCTGAGTGAACCTGCGACAATGCTCCACCGCCCGCCTCGATGGTGAAATTGGTAGACACAGCGGACTTAAAATCCGCCGCTTACCCGTGAGGGAGCGTACCGGTTCGACCCCGGTTCGAGGCACCAGATCCAGTGCACCTTTGCCCCGGGGCGCTTTCGCCGCTACAGTGAGTTTCCATGACCCGATACAACGCGCCTTTTGAAATCCATGTGCACGGGGACGTTCCCCTGCGCGAGGACGTGGCCTACGCCCAGATCCAGGATGCGCTCAAACCTCTGTGGCAGTACGCCGGTGCGAAATCGCTTGCTGCCGCCGCCGAAAGCTCGTACGAAGACGAACCTGGCATCCGGTTCGACGCACAGGAGCACGTGCTGCAGATGTGCTGGACGGTCCCGGGCGATGAGGACTTTCGTCAGGTGATCGAAGAGGCCTGCATGGGCCTGAATGAAATTGCCTCGGCCGGTGCGCCGATCGAAGTATCTTTCTACGACACCGAGTTCGACGAAGAAGAGGCGCCGGAAGACGAAGAGGCGCGTGACGATTTCATGATGTGTTTCGTCGGCCCGACGCCCGCCGCGATCATGCAGGTCCAGCGCGATCTGCTGGTGCAGGACGTGGTACATGTCATGGAACGGCACTTCGACGCTTCGGAACTGACCGATGTCGTGGCGTCGATCGACCGCCTGTTCAACCAGCGCTTTGACGCACTCGTGAACTCGATGCAGCTGGGCCGTCCTCCGCGCGGGCATGGCGGTTCGTCCGGCCATGGTGGCGGACGCAAGCCGCGCCATCTGCACTGACCCTCCATGTCGCAACCCAAGAGCGACGCCCTCAATCCAGGCGTTCGCAAGCGGGAGGTGTTTGCCTGGGCGATGTACGACTTCGCCAACTCGGGCTACACCACGGTCGTTCTCACCGCGGTGTTCTCAGCGTATTTCGTCGGCGTGGTTGCCGGCGGTGCGCCATGGGCGACGTTCGCCTGGACCGCTGCCTTGAGTGTTTCCTACGCCATCGTGATGCTCACCATGCCGCTCATTGGCGCCTGGGTGGACCGGCGGGCGGCCAAGAAGCGTTTCCTGCTGTTCAGCACGGTCGGCTGCGTGTTGTCGACCGCTGCGCTCGCCCTGGTCGGTCGCGATGCGGTCGTGCTGGGGGTGCTGCTGATCGTTGTCTCGAATGTCTGCTACTCGTGGGGTGAGTCACTGATCGCAGCGTTCCTGCCTGAACTGGCGAAGCCGCAGGCTCTGGGGCGTGTCAGCGGCTGGGGCTGGAGCTTTGGCTACCTGGGCGGCATGCTGGCCCTGGGATTGAGCCTTGTGGTGGTGTTGCAGGCGCAGTCGGCCGGGCAGTCGGCCGAGCAGTTCGTGCCGAAGACCATGTGGATCACGGCAGGCATTTTCGCGGCGTCGGCCGTGGTCACCTTTGTGTGGCTGCGTGAGCGGGCGCGGCCCAGCCCTGATGCCGGAAATGGAGGCCTGGGACAGGCTTGGACGCAATTGCGGGCCACCTTCCAGCAGGCGCAGCGTTACCGCGACTTCATGTGGCTGCTGGCCTGCGCGGTGGCGTACCAGGGCGGGGTGGCCGTCACGATCACGCTGGCGGCCATCTATGCCGAGCAGGTGATCGGCTTCGAGAAGCAGGAGACCATGGTCCTGATCTTTGTGCTGAACATCGCCGCTGCGGTGGGGGCCTTTGCGTTCGGCCACTGGCAGGACCGCGTCGGTCACAAGCGGGCACTCGGAGTGACCCTGTTGGGCTGGGTGCTCACCTGTGTGATTGCCGCACTGACCACCACGAAGGGAGGCTTCTGGTATGCCGCCGCGATTGCCGGGGTCTGCATGGGATCGAGCCAGTCGGCAGGCCGTGCGCTTGCGGGTCTGTTCGCGCCGCCGGCCCAGTTGGCCGAGTTCTACGGCCTCTGGGGTTTCGCGATCCGGCTGTCCAGCATCGTCGGACCGCTGAGCTATGGCGCGATCACCTGGGCTACCGGGGGGAATCAGCGGATCGCGATTGCGGCCACGACCCTGATGTTCGTGGCCGGCTGGTTTCTGCTGCAGCGCGTCGATGTCGAACGCGGCCGCCAGGCGGCGCTGGGCAGCGCCTGAAGCTGCCCGAGGTTCACCGTCAGCAGGCGAAGTGCTGTCCTGGCGAGTCCAGGTCCAGCCAGCGCCGCGCCGCCTGGGCCAGTGGTGCGGGATCGCCGGTCGACAGCAGCACCACGCCCGAAGGCGCCGGACCTTCGGTTCCATTCGGCGGAGGCTGGTCCAGCACGGCACGCGTGCGGCGTGCCACCGGAACGCCGGTCTCCACCAGGGTCACCGCTTTGCCCGTCAGTTCCTGCAGCACGTCGGCCGCGAACGGGTAGTGGGTGCAGCCCAGCACCAGGGTGTCGATGGGGGCGGACACGAGGCCGGCCTGGAGTGCCGACCAGTAGCGCTGGCACAGCGATTCAATGGCTGGGCGGTCGTTGCGTTCGATGGCGTCGGCCAGACCGTCACAGGCCTGGCAGCTGAAGTGCAAGGGCTTTTCCGACGCCTGCTCGAGCCGCTGGCGCAGACGGGCAAAACGTTCGCTTTCGACCGTGCCGCGGGTGGCCATCACGCCGACATGTCCGGTGCGTGTGATCGCTGCCGCGGGCTTGAGTGCCGGCTCCACGCCCACGATGGGCCATTCGGGATGCTGGGCGCGCAGGCCTTCGATGGCCAGCGCGGTCGCGGTGTTGCAGGCCACCACCAGTGCGTCGATGCCGAAATGACCACGCAGTCCGTCGGTGATGCGGTGCGCGCGCTCCGCCACCTGCTGCGGGCTGCGCTCGCCATAGGGCGCGTGCGCCCCGTCGGCGAGGTAGACGAAACGCGCCTGCGGCATTTCGGCCAGCAGGGCGCGCAGCACGCTCAGGCCGCCAACCCCGCTGTCGAAAACACCGATCGTCTTCAAGCAGCAGCGACCGCAATGCCCTTGAACTCGCCGCTGGCGATGCGCTGTTGCCACTCGGCCGGGCCGGTGATGTGGGCGCTGGTGCCGCCGGCGTCGACCGCCACGGTCACGGGCATGTCGACCACGTCGAATTCGTAGATGGCTTCCATGCCCAGGTCGGCAAACCCGACCACCTTGGCGCCCTTGATGGCCTTGGACACCAGGTAGGCGGCGCCGCCGACGGCCATCAGATAGGCGCTCTTGGCGTCCTTGATGGCCTCGATCGCCACCGGGCCACGTTCTGCCTTGCCCACCATCGCGATCAGGCCGGTCTTCTCCAGCATCATGCGGGTGAAGCCGTCCATGCGGGTGGCCGTGGTGGGGCCGGCCGGGCCCACCACTTCATCGCGCACCGGATCGACCGGGCCGACGTAGTAAATGACGCGGTTGGTGAAGTCCACCGGCAGAGGCTCGCCCTTGGCCAGCATGTCCTGGATGCGCTTGTGCGCGGCGTCGCGGCCGGTCAGCATCTTGCCGTTGAGCAGCAGGGTCTGGCCTGGCGTCCAGCTGGCGACCTGTTCCTTGGTCAGCGTGTTCAGGTCGACGCGCTGGCTCTTCTGGGTATCGGGTTGCCAGTCGACCTTGGGCCACAGGTCCAGGCTCGGCGCTTCGAGGTAGACCGGGCCGGAGCCGTCCATCACGAAGTGGGCGTGGCGGGTGGCGGCGCAGTTGGGGATCATTGCGACCGGCTTGGATGCGGCGTGCGTCGGGTACATCTTGATCTTGACGTCCAGCACGGTCGTCAGGCCGCCCAGACCCTGCGCGCCAATGCCCAGCGCGTTGACCTTCTCGAACAGCTCCAGGCGCAGTTCTTCGACCTGCGTGAGCTTCTCTCCCTTGGATGCCTTGGCCTGCAGCTCGTACATGTCCAGGTCGTCCATCAGGCTTTCCTTGGCCAGCAGCACGGCCTTTTCGGCGGTGCCACCGATGCCGATGCCCAGCATGCCCGGCGGGCACCAGCCGGCGCCCATGGTCGGCACGGTCTTGAGCACCCAGTCGACCAGGGAGTCGCCGGGGTTCATCATGATCATCTTGGACTTGTTTTCCGAGCCGCCGCCCTTGGCCGCGACCGTGATGTCCACTTTGTCGCCGGCCACGATCTCCGTGAAGATCACCGCGGGCGTGTTGTCCTTGGTGTTCTTGCGGGCGAACAGCGGATCGGCCACCACGCTGGCGCGCAGCATGTTGTCGGGGTGGTTGTAGCCACGGCGCACGCCTTCGTTAATGGCGTCTTCCAGGCTGCCGGTGAAACCTTCCCAGCGCACGTCCATGCCGACCTTGAGGAACACGTTGACGATGCCGGTGTCCTGGCAGATCGGGCGGTGGCCGAAGGCGCTCATCTTGGAGTTGGTCAGGATCTGCGCGATGGCGTCTTTCGCGGCAGCGCTCTGCTCACGCTCGTAGGCGCGGGCGAGGTGGGCGATGTAGTCGGCCGGGTGGTAGTAGCTGATGTATTGCAGCGCGGCGGCGACGGACTCGATGAGGTCGTTCTGGCGGATGGTGGTCATGGGGCGTTTCCGGTTGAAGCAGGCGAGTGAATCAGTGGTCGGGCGTGTCGGCGACCGGATGCATGATGCGGTCGGTCGCGGCAATCGCCATCGCGCTGAGCAGGAAGGCGACGTGGATGAGGGTCTGCCACATCAGCACCTTGTCGTCGTAGTTGGCGGCGTTGATGAAGGTCTTGAGCAGGTGGATCGAGCTGATGCCGATGATGGCGGTGGCGAGCTTGACCTTGAGCACCGAGGCGTTCACATGGCTGAGCCATTCGGGCTGGTCGGGGTGGTCTTCGAGGTGCATGCGGCTGACGAAGGTTTCGTAGCCGCCGACGATCACCATGATGAGCAGGTTGCTGATCATGACCACGTCGATCAGCGCCAGCACCACCAGCATGATGATGGTCTCGTTGAGCGAGGTGACCTCGAAGTTGTCCTTGTAGCCGATGCTCTTGACCAGGGCGGCCAGCGCGTCCTTGTTGCCGAACGCGGCTTCGATCAGGTGCACCAGCTCGACCCAGAAGTGCACGACATAGATCGCCTGCGCGGCGATCAGGCCGATGTACAGCGGCAGCTGCAGCCAGCGGCTGGCAAAGATCAGGTTGGGCAGGGCGCTTCGGGTACCGGGGGTTTTGACGGGGTGGCTCATCGGGCTGGTGTGGATAGACTGGCGCTCGCACACGGGCTGCGCAAACGGGGGATTGTAGGAGCCTCGGCGGGTGCGCCGAAGGCGAATCGTCTCAGGTTGCGCCGGTCCATGTAAGTGGCTCGTAAGAGCCTTTGCGCACATTCGCCGGGTTCCCAGTTTCATACCCCCCAGAGGAGACACATCCATGTCCACGCCTTCGTCGTCGATCGAATCCACACTGGTTGAAAACCGCGTCTTCGAACCCTCCGAAGCGACGCGCAAAGCCGCCCGCATTTCCGGCATGGACGCCTACAACGCACTGTGCGCCGAGGCAGAAAATGATTTCGAAGGCTTCTGGGCCAAGCGCGCCCGCGAGTTCCTGACCTGGAGCAAGCCGTTCACCAAGGTGCTCGACGAGTCCAACAAGCCTTTCTTCAAGTGGTTCGAAGATGGCGAACTGAACGCCTCGTACAACTGCCTGGACCGCCACATGGGCACGCCGGTCGAGAACAAGACCGCGATCATCTTCGAGGCCGACGGCGGCGAAGTGACCAAGGTCACCTACAAGGAACTGCTGGGCAAGGTGTCGCAGTTTGCGAACGCGCTGAAGGCTCGCGGCGTGAAGAAGGGTGACCGTGTGGTCATCTACATGCCCATGACCATCGAAGGCGTGGTGGCCATGCAGGCCTGCGCCCGCATCGGCGCGACCCACAGCGTGGTGTTCGGCGGCTTCTCGGCCAAGGCGCTGCAGGAACGCATCCAGGACGCTGGCGCCGTCGCCGTGATCACCGCCAACTACCAGCTGCGCGGTGGCAAGGAACTGCCGCTGAAGTCCATCGTGGACGAAGGCATCGCCATGGGCGGCTGCGAAACGATCAAGGACGTGATCGTGTTCCAGCGCACCCAGACCGCCGTGAACATGGTGGCCGGCCGCGACAGCTTCATGCACGAAGTGATGGCCGGCCAGTCGACCGACTGCCCAGCCGAAATGGTGAGCGCCGAACATCCTCTGTTCGTGCTCTACACCTCCGGCTCCACCGGCAAGCCCAAGGGTGTGCAGCACAGCACCGGTGGCTACCTGCTGTGGGCCAACATGACCATGAACTGGACCTTCGATCTGAAGGACAGCGACATCTTCTGGTGTACCGCCGACATCGGCTGGATCACCGGCCACAGCTACGTCGCCTACGGCCCGCTCGCTGCCGGCGCCACCCAGATCGTGTTCGAAGGTGTGCCGACCTACCCGAACGCCGGCCGCTTCTGGCAGATGATCGAGAAGCACAAGTGCACCATCTTCTACACGGCCCCGACGGCGATCCGCTCGCTGATCAAGGCCGCGGAAAGCGACGAGAAGGTGCATCCGGCCCGCTCCGACCTGAGCAGCCTGCGCCTGCTGGGCTCGGTCGGTGAGCCGATCAACCCCGAAGCCTGGATGTGGTACTACAAGCATGTCGGTGGCGAGCGCTGCCCGATCGTGGACACCTTCTGGCAGACCGAGACCGGCGGCCACATGATCACCCCGCTGCCGGGCGCCACGCCGCTGGTGCCGGGTTCCTGCACGCTGCCGCTGCCGGGCATCACCACCGCCATCGTGGACGAGACGGGCAACGATGTGCCCAACGGTGCGGGTGGCATCCTGGTGGTCAAGAAGCCCTGGCCGTCGATGATCCGCACCATCTGGGGCGATCCGGAGCGCTTCAAGAAGAGCTACTTCCCCGAAGAGCTCAAGGGCTACTACCTGGCCGGCGACGGCGCCGTGCGCAGCGCCGACCGCGGCTACTTCCGCATCACCGGTCGCATCGACGACGTGCTGAACGTGTCGGGCCACCGCATGGGCACGATGGAAATCGAGTCGGCGCTGGTGGGCAAGACCGATCTGGTGGCCGAAGCCGCGGTGGTGGGCCGTCCGGACGACCTGACCGGCGAAGCCATCGTGGCTTTCGTGGTGCTCAAGCGTGCCCGCCCGACCGGCGACGAGGCCAAGGCGATTGCCAAGGAACTGCGCGACTGGGTGGGCAAGGAGATTGGCCCGATCGCCAAGCCCAAGGACATCCGCTTCGGCGACAACCTGCCCAAGACCCGTTCGGGCAAGATCATGCGCCGCCTGCTGCGCTCGATCGCCAAGGGCGAGGCCATCACCCAGGACACCTCGACCCTGGAAAACCCGGCGATCCTCGATCAGCTGTCCGAAAACAACTGACCGGTACGCCGCCTCGCATCCGGTGCCCTGGGCGGCACCGGGCAACAAAAAACCCGCTGGATTCCAGCGGGTTTTTTGTTGGAGCGCGAGAAGCGGATTACTTCTGGCTCAGGATCCAGGCGACCAGCTTCTTGGCTTCGGCTTCGCTCACCTGGGTGTTGGCGGGCATCGGGACGGCGCCCCAGACACCGGAACCACCCTTGAGGACCTTGGCTGCCAGCGCGTCGGCCGCCTTGGCATCGCCGGCGTACTTCTTGGCCACATCCTTGTAGGCCGGGCCAACCAGCTTCTTGTCGATGGCGTGGCAGGTCATGCAGTTCTTGGCGGTGGCCAGAGCCTGGTCGGCCATGGCCGAGGTGGAAATGGCGGCCATCGCGGCCATAATGATCAGAGCACGTTTCATGGTGTTGTCCTCGTGGGTAAAAGTGAGAAGCTCACAGACCATCATTCTATCGAGTCGGCCTGTGCGGTCACCACTGCTTACAGTTGCTTGCCGTGTTTTATCGAGCCTTTACCGGAGGGTGTGATGTATTTGTTGCTCGCAGGCATTGGCCTGCTCATCTGGAACTTCAACCGGATCGGTTTGGTCGCCGACATGTCCTGGTGGTGGGTGCTCTCGCCGTTCGCCCTCGCGGTGGCGTGGTGGACCTGGGCCGACATGACGGGCTACACCAAGCGCAAGGCGATGGAGAAGATGGACCTGAAGAAGCAGGACCGGATCGACAAGCAGCGCGCTGCCCTGGGCATCCGCACCCGCAAGCGCTGAGACAGCCCCGGGGCCGTGGTGGGCTTGACCGGTTTCGGTCGGGCGCTGCGGGATAATCCCGATTCCTTGCCGGCCTCTCGGCCTTAACCGTTTCCCCCCATGCCCGCCTACCGTTCCAAGACCTCCACCGCCGGCCGCAACATGGCCGGTGCCCGCGCCCTGTGGCGTGCCACAGGCATGAAGGATGGCGACTTCGCCAAACCCATCATCGCCATCGCCAACAGCTTCACCCAGTTTGTGCCCGGCCACGTGCACTTGAAGGACCTGGGCCAGCTGGTGGCGCGCGAGATCGAGGCTGCGGGCGGTGTGGCCAAGGAGTTCAACACCATCGCGGTGGACGACGGCATCGCCATGGGCCATGACGGCATGCTGTATTCGCTGCCCAGCCGCGAGCTGATCGCCGACTCGGTCGAGTACATGGTCAACGCCCACTGTGCCGACGCGCTGGTGTGCATCTCCAACTGCGACAAGATCACCCCCGGCATGCTGATGGCCGCGATGCGGCTGAACATCCCCGTGGTATTCGTCTCGGGTGGTCCGATGGAAGCCGGCAAGGCCCGCCTGGCCAACCCGCAGACCCAGACCATCGAGCTCAAGAAACTCGACCTGGTGGACGCCATGGTCATGGCCGTGGACAGCAAGGTCAGCGAGAGCGACTTGGCCGAGGTCGAGCGTTCTGCCTGCCCGACCTGCGGTTCCTGCTCGGGCATGTTCACCGCCAACTCCATGAACTGCCTGGCCGAAGCGCTGGGCCTGGCGTTGCCGGGCAACGGCACCGTGGTGGCCACGCACGCCGACCGCGAGCAGTTGTTCAAGCGCGCGGGCCGCACGGCCGTGGCGCTGTGCGAACGCTACTATGAGCAGGGTGACGAGACGGTGCTGCCGCGCTCGGTGGGCTTCAAGGCCTTCGAGAACGCGATCACGCTGGACATCGCCATGGGCGGCTCGACCAACACCATCCTGCACCTGCTGGCGATCGCGCAGGAGGCAGGTATCGACTTCACCATGACCGACATCGACCGCCTCTCGCGCGTCGTGCCGCAGTTGTGCAAGGTCGCGCCCAACACCAACAAGTACCACATCGAAGACGTGCACCGCGCAGGCGGCATCATGGCCATCCTGGGTGAACTCGATCGCGCCGGCAAGCTGCACACCGACGTGCCCACCATCCACGCGAAGACCATGAAGGACGCGCTGGACCTGTGGGACATCGCTCGCAACCCGTCCGACGAGGTCAAGACCTTCTACATGGCCGGCCCGGCCGGCATCCCCACGCAAGTCGCTTTCAGCCAGGCCACCCGCTGGCCCAGTCTGGATCTGGACCGTGCCGAAGGCTGCATCCGATCTTTTGAACACGCGTTCTCGAAAGAAGGCGGTCTGGCGGTGCTGCGTGGCAACATCGCGCTCGATGGTTGCGTGGTCAAGACCGCGGGTGTGGACGAGTCCATCCTGGTGTTCGAAGGCTCGGCCTACGTGACCGAGTCGCAGGATGAGGCCGTGGCCGAGATCCTGGCCGACAAGGTGAAAGCCGGTGACGTGGTGATCGTGCGCTACGAAGGCCCCAAGGGCGGCCCTGGCATGCAGGAAATGCTGTACCCGACCAGCTACATCAAGTCCAAGGGACTGGGCAAGGCCTGTGCGCTGCTGACCGACGGCCGCTTCTCGGGCGGCACCTCGGGCCTGTCCATCGGCCACTGCTCGCCCGAAGCGGCCGCTGGCGGCGCCATCGGTCTGGTGCGCCAGGGCGACCGCATCCGCATCGACATCCCCAACCGTTCGATCGACGTGCTGGTGAGCGACGAAGAACTCGCCAAGCGCCGTGCCGAGCAGGACGCCAAGGGCTGGAAGCCGGTCCAGCCGCGCCCGCGCAAGGTGTCGGCCGCGCTCAAGGCCTACGCCTTGCTGGCCACTTCGGCCGACAAGGGCGCGGTGCGCGACCTGTCGCTGCTCGGCGACTGAGTCCAACGCCTGACTTCCACGATCAACAGCCTCTTCGGAGGCTGTTTGTTTTGTTGCATCGTCAAAACCGCAGGCGCCGGCGGGCAGAGCGCTGCGTGCACAATCCCCAGCCATGTTGATTCATCCCCAGATCGATCCCGTCGCCCTGCAGTTTGGCCCGCTGGCCATCCACTGGTATGGCATCACCTACCTGGTGGCCTTCGGGCTGTTCCTGCTGCTGGCGCGTGCCAGGCTCAAGCACGAGCCTTTTGTTTCCATCCGGCAACCCCGGCCCTGGCAGTTGCGCGACGTCGAGGACATCCTGTTCCTGGGTGTCATGGGCGTCGTGATCGGCGGACGCCTGGGCTATTGCCTGTTCTACAAGCCCGCCTACTACTTCAGCCATCCGCTGGAGGTGTTCTATGTCTGGACCGGCGGCATGAGCTTTCACGGCGGCATGCTCGGCGTGCTGGTCGCCATGGTCTGGTATGCGCGCAGCCGCCAGCGGCCCTGGCTGCAGGTGATGGACTTTGTCGCGCCCTGCGTGCCCACCGGGCTGGCGGCCGGGCGGGTCGGCAACTTCATCAATGGCGAGCTCTGGGGTCGGGTCGCCGATCCTTCGCTGCCCTGGGCGATGGTGTTCCGTGGCGCCGGAGATCTGCCGCGCCACCCGTCGCAGGTCTACCAGTTCCTGATGGAGGGCGTGCTGCTGTTCGTGCTGCTGTGGCTGTACGCCCGCAAGCCGCGCGCGACGGGGCAGGTGGGGGCGGTGTTCCTGTTCGGCTATGGCGTGTTCCGTTTCATCGCCGAGTTCTTCCGCGAACCCGATGCGCATCTGGGGTTGCTGTCGCTGGGCATGAGCATGGGGCAGTGGCTGTGCGTGCCCATGATCGTCGGCGGCGCGCTGCTCTGGCTGTGGAGCAGCCGGCGCGCCGGCTGAGCCCTGTGGGGGAGGGCGCAAGGGCCTTCCCCTGAAATCCCTTCGGATGTCGCCGGTGCAAGGGTAAATACCGGTGATTGAGCTTGTGACTTGGATGAAAATTATCTGTAATTACAGGTAATCACAGATGCGACTGGTGCTCAACTCCCTGCACGACGAAGTGGCGGCCAAGCTGCGCGAACGCATCTTCGCGGGTGAACTGGCGCCCGGCAGCTTCATCGACGAACCGGCGCTGTGCGCCACGTTGTCCATTTCGCGGACGCCGTTGCGCGAGGCACTCAAGGTGCTGACGGCGGAAGGCCTGCTGCGCCATGAGCCACGCCGGGGCTGCTTTGTCAGCCAGATCACCGAGCAGGACCTGGACGAGATCTTTCCGGTGATTGCGTTGCTCGAAGGGCGCTGTGCCTTCGAGGCAGCCAACAACGCGACCGATGCCGACCTGGCCGCGCTGGAGCAGCTGCATGACCGGCTGCAGCGCAGCGCCAAAGCCAAACGCATCACCGAGTACTACGAAGCCAACTTCGCGATCCACGAAGCCATCATCGTGCTGGCCAACAACCGCTGGCTCGCCCAGGTGATCGGTGACCTGCGCAAGATCGTCAAGCTGGCGCGGCTGCAACAGCTGCACGCACCCGGGCGGCTGGAGCAAAGCCTGTCGGAGCACATGGCGGTGTACGCCGCGCTGAAGGCGCGCGACGCCGAAGGCGCCGAAGCCGCGATGCGCACCCACCTCACCCGCCAGCGCGTGGCGCTGCGCGAACTGGCCCGTCACCAGACCTCGAGGATTTCGGCATGAACACCCGCGAATGGCTGACCGAACGTGTCTCGCGCCTGCGCGCGCCTGCGCCCGTGCCAGTGGTGCGCTCCACGCAGGAGCGGCTCAAGGCGCGGCTGCGACAAGGGGAGGAGGCGCTGTCGCCCCGCGCGCTGCGGCAAAAGCTCGACGGGCTCAAGGCCATCGTGGACCCGCTGGTCAGCGAGATCGAGGGCGGTCGGCGCGCGGGCGCGCTGATCGACTGGTACTCGGGCGCCTCTGAGGCCCACCGGCGTGATCTCTGGCTCCTGATGAGCGAGCGCTTCGTGGCCGATCCGCTGCAGGTCAAGGCGGCACAGGAGCAGTACCTGAAGGCCGTGGGCACGCCCGACCAACCCGCTGCCGAGGTGCAGTTCCGCCGCGCGACCGTGTCGCCGCGGCGGCGCCTGCTGCAGCGCTTCAGCGCCCATCCGGACGGCATTCCCTTTCTGGTGAACCTGCGGGCTGAGATGCAGCCGCAGCTCAAGGCCGACAAGCGCCTGCTCGCGCTGGATGTGGAGATGGAGTACATGTTCTCCACTTGGTTCGACGTCGGCTTTCTGGAGCTGCGCCGCATCAGCTGGGACTCGCCCGCTTCGCTGGTGGAAAAGCTCATCAAGTACGAGGCGGTGCACGACATCCGCAGCTGGGACGACGTGAAGAACCGGCTGGACAGCGACCGCCGCTGCTACGGCTTCTTCCATCCGCGCCTGCCGGGCGAGCCGCTGATCTTCGTGGAGGTGGCGCTGATCAACGAGGTGGCGGCGAGCATCACACCGCTGCTGGACGAAGCCGCCGCGCCGGCCGACCTGGACCGCGCCACCACGGCGATCTTCTATTCCATCAGCAACACGCAAACCGGTCTCCGTGGCGTGAGCTTCGGCGACTCGCTGATCAAGCGGGTGGTGGAGTGTCTGCACGAGGAGTTTCCGCGCCTCAAGACCTTTGCGACGCTGTCGCCGATCCCCGGGCTGCGGGCCTGGCTCAACAAGAACGCGCCCGCCGAACTGCTGCAGGCCTGGGACGCCGCCCCCGAACTGGCCGAGAAGTCGCCGCCACGCGTGGCCCTCAAGCAGTGGGCGGCCCGCTACCTGGCCAGCGAACTGCAGGACGGCAAGCCGCTGGACGCGGTGGCGCGTTTCCATCTGGGCAACGGCGCCCGGGTGGAGCGGCTGAACTGGGCGGCCGATCCGTCGGCCAAAGGCCTCCGGCAGTCCTACGGGCTGATGGTGAACTACCTCTACGATCTCAAGAAGCTCGACAGGAACCGGGCCGCCCTCGCGCAAGGCAAGATTCCGATCGCCCCGGCGATCAAGGACCTGCTGCCCTGATACCGACACTTTGACAACCACAACGGAGACAAACCATGCAAGCAAACGGATTCCAGCGGCGCGATGTGCTGCGCCTCGCCGCGGCCAGCGCCACCCTGTTCGGCACCGTCGGCCACGCGCAGAGCACCTGGCCCAGCAAACCGGTGACCCTGATCGTGCCGTTCCCGGCCGGTGGTGGCACCGATGCCTTCGCCCGTCCGATGGCGGCCCAGTTCAGCCGGCTGGCCGGCAAGTCGCTGGTGATCGACAACCGCGGTGGCGCCGGCGGCACGCTGGGGGCCGGCATTGCCGCCAAGGCCGCGCCCGATGGCTACACCCTGTTCATGGGGGCGGTGCACCACACCATCGCGCCCAGCATGTACGCCAAGCTGGACTACGACCTGGAGCGTGATTTCGTGCCACTGATCCTGGTGGCCAGCGTGCCGCAGGTGCTGGTGGTCAACGCCAAGAAGTTCGCCAACCAGGACTTCAAGGCCTTCCTGGCCCAGGTCAAGGCCAACCCGGGCAAGCTCAACTACGGGTCGGCCGGTGGCGGCACCTCGCACCACCTGGCGGGCGAGCTGTTCAAGCAGCAGAGCAAGACCTTCATCACCCACATTCCCTACCGCGGCGCCGGCCCGGCGCTCAACGACCTGATTGCCGGGAACGTGGACATGATGTTCGACGGGCTCGGTTCTTCGGCGACGCACATCAAGGGCGGCCGGATCAAGGCGCTGATGGTCTCCGGCAGCAAGCGCAATGCGGCGTTCCCCGACGTGCCCTGCGCGGCCGAACTGGGGCTGCCTGACTACAACGTGACCACCTGGTACGGCATCTGGGCGCCCAAGGGCACACCGGCCGACGCGCAGTCGCGCGCGGTGGAGGAAATCCGCAAGGCGGCGCAGACCGACGAAGCGAAAGCGGTCTGGGCGGCGCAGGGCGCCGAGTTCCCCAACCTGACCGGCGCGCAGTTCGACGGCTTCATCAAGGCCGAACTCAGGAAGTGGGCGCAGGTGGTCAAGGCCTCGGGCGCCACGCTCGACTGATCCTCCACACACCCAGCAGAAAGGCACGCATGACCGGACAGGTCCGTCAGACCCTTGAAGGCAGCACCGCGAAGGTGACCCTGTCGAACCCCGCCAAGTTCAACGCCATGTCGCGCGCGATGTGGCGGGCGTTGCGAGAGGTATTCACCGGGCTGCAACGAAACCCCGAGGTGCGGGCCGTGCTGGTGGCCGGGGAGGGCGGGCATTTCTGCGCCGGCGGCGACATTGCCGAATACACCGACTTCCGTTTCCACCCCGACGGCCTGAGGGACTTCCACGAGAACGACGTCTGGGGTGGCCTGTCGGCCATGCTGGACTGCGACCTGCCCGTCGTGGCGCAGATCGAGGGCAACTGCATGGGCGCCGGCGTGGAGATCGCCAGCTGCTGCGACATCCGCGTCGCGGGGCAGGGCGCGCGCTTTGGCGCGCCGATCGCCAAGCTCGGCTTTCCGATGGCGCCGCGCGAGGCCGCGCTGGTGGCGCGCGAGGTGGGATTGGCCACGGCGCGCCAGATGCTGCTGGAAGCCGCGGTGCTGGACGCCGGCACGCTGCTGGCACGGGGCTTCCTGCACACGGTGGTGGCCGATGCCGACGTGCCTGCCGAAACCTTGTCGCGCGCCCAGCGCATCGCCCGCCTGGCGCCGCAGGCCGCCCGTCTGAACAAGCAGGCGTTGCGCGCCCTGGCGCAGGGACAGACCGCCGAGAGCCTCCTGCCGGCCGCCTACGACTACGCCGACAGCGCCGAACACCGGGAGGGGATTGCCGCCTTCCTGGCCAAGCGTGCGCCCCATTTCTGAACGTTTCCCCGACCACACCATGAACAACAGGAACCTCTTTGTCGCGTTGCGCGACGCCTTTCCCGCCGACCTCGACCGCGCCGCCGTCGAGACCGACAACGGCCTGACCTATTCCTGGCGCGACCTGGAACGCGCGACGGCCATGATGGCGAACCTGCTGGATTCGCTGGGCCTGCCGCCCCAGTCCCGCATCGCCGTGCAGGTGGAGAAGTCGGTCGAGGCAATGGTGCTGTACCTGGCCACGCTGCGCGCCGGCCACGTCTTCCTGCCGCTGAACACGGCCTACCAGAGCGCCGAGATCGAATACTTCATCGGCAACGCCGAACCGGCGGTGGTGGTCTGCAGCCCGAAGAACCACGGCTGGGTCAGCAAGATCGCCTTCACCGCCGGCACGCAATACGTCTTCACCCTGGGCGAAGATCGCAACGGCAGCCTGCTGGACCGCGCGGCGCACATGAGCGACCGACACTCCCCCGCCGTCAAGGGAGACGACGACCTCGCCGCCATCCTCTACACCAGCGGCACCACCGGCCGCAGCAAGGGTGCCATGCTGACGCACGGCAACATGCGCAGCAACGCGGTGATGCTGCGCGACTACTGGCAATGGCAGCCGGACGACGTGCTCATCCACGCGCTGCCCATCTTCCACGTGCACGGCCTGTTCGTGGCCATCCACGGCGCGCTCATCAACGGCAGCAAGATGATCTGGCTGTCGAAGTTCGATCCGAAGCTGGCGATCAGCAAGTTCTCCGAGGCGACGGTTTTCATGGGCGTGCCCACGCTGTACGTTCGCATGCTGGCCGAGCCGACACTGACTCGGGCCCAGGCCGCCCACATGCGTCTGTTCATCTCCGGATCTGCGCCGCTGCTGATCGAGACCTTCACCGAGTGGCAGCAGCGCACGGGTCACACCATCCTGGAGCGCTACGGCATGAGCGAGACGGTGATGCTGACCTCCAATCCCTGCGGGCCGGACGCGCGCTACGGGGGCGCGACCGAGCGGCGCGGTGGGACGGTGGGTTTCCCGCTGCCCGGCGTGAGCCTGCGCGTGATGGAAGACGATGGCAAGGCGGTGGCGCCGGGCGAGATCGGGGGCATCCAGGTCCATGGACCGAATGTGTTCAAGGGCTACTGGCGCATGCCCGAGAAGACGGCGGAAGAGTTCACGGCCGACGGCTTCTTCAAGACCGGTGATGTGGGCAAGGTCGATGCCGATGGCTACGTCACCATCGTTGGCCGCAGCAAGGACCTGATCATTTCCGGCGGCTACAACGTCTACCCGGCCGAGATCGAGGGCTACATCAACGACATGCCTGGCGTGGCCGAAAGCGCCGTGATCGGCGTGCCGCACCCTGACTTTGGCGAGGTCGGCGTCGCGGTCATCATCGCCAAGCCCGGTGCCACGGTGGACCCGGACCGGGTGATCGCCGAGCTCAAGGCCAAGCTGGCCAACTTCAAGATCCCCAAACGCTGTGCCGTGGTCAGCGAACTGCCGCGCAACACCATGGGCAAGGTGCAGAAGAACCTGCTGCGAGACCAATACAAGGGCGAGTTCGCCTGATCTGACCTTGCCAAGAAAAAGGCCCGCGACTGCGGGCCTTTTTCTTGGGTGTCTGCTCAGCGCAGCACGAGCACAGGAATGTGCGAGTGGGTGAGCACCTGTTGCGTTTCGCTGCCCAGCAGCAGGCGCTTGATGCCCTTGCGGCCGTGCGAGGCCATGACGATCAGGTCCACCTTGTTGCGCTTGGCGGCCGCGATGATGGCCTCGGCGATCAGGTCGGACTTGACGGTGACCGGCTTGACCTTGACTTCCATCTTCTGGCCAGCGGCCTTCACCGCATTGACGGCCTCCAGGGCTTCATCGTTCCACTGCTTCTCGATGCGGGCCACTTCGGCGGCTGCCAGTGCCACGCCACCTTCGAAATAGGTCTGCGGATAGCGTGGCACCACCTTGAGCGCAATGACTTCCGCGCCGGTGATGTCGGCCAGGTTGATGGCGTGTTCGACCGCCAGGTTCGACAGTTTGGAGCCATCGGTGGCCACAAGGATGCGCTTGTACATGGTTTTCTCCTATGGTGAGGGAACTTGAACAGACAATATAGGCTATGCGACGCTCGCCGGGTGGCGCTTGACGCATGTCAATCGAATGAATCGCGACCTCCAGTACCCTCGCGGCATGAACGAGGCTGCCACCGTGCCCCCGGTGGGGCTGATGATGAACAACGCACCCACGAACCCGGCGTCCCCTGCGGAAAGCCTGTTCGGGAGCCACCGTGGGCCGCTCACGGTCACCGACGACTTCACCGTCCTGGACGATCCGGTCGAGCAGCGCGAATTCACGGAAATCAAGGAAATCGACGGCCAATCGGTCGCGGAATCCGTGCTGCTGGTGCAGGGCATGTACTGCGCGGCCTGTGCAGACACGGTCGAGTGCGCCCTGCAGGATCTGCCGGGCGTGCGCAGCGCGCGCGTGCATGCGGCCACGCGGCGCCTGATGCTGCAATGGGACCCGTCCGCCACCCGCATGTCGGCCCTGGCCGGCGCGGTCGGTGCCACGGGCTACCGGCTGCTGCCGCTGCAGCAGGCCCTGTCGATCAGTGAGCGCCTGAAGGAAACCCGGTTGGCGCTGTGGCGCCTGTTCGTGGCCGGTTTCTGCGCCATGCAGGTGATGATGTATGCGTGGCCCGCCTATGTGGCCGGTCCGGGCGAGATGGAGCCGGACATCGAGCAACTGCTGCGCTGGGCCAGCTGGGTGCTGAGCGTGCCGGTCGTCACCTTTGCCAGCGGACCGTTCTTCCGCGGCGCCTGGCGCGACCTCAAGCTCGGGCGCGTGGGCATGGACACGCCGGTGTCGATCGGCATCTTCGTGGCCTTTGTGGCCAGTTCCGCCGCCACCTTCGACCCGACCGGGCCATGGGGCAGGGACGTCTGGTTCGACTCCATGACCATGTTCGTGTTCTTCCTGCTGGGCGGGCGTTACCTCGAACTCAAGGCGCGCGACCGCACCGCCGGAGCGCTGGATGCGCTGATGAACCGCCTGCCCGAGACTTGCGAGCGCCAGAGGCCCGATGGGGCCTTCGAGACGCTGTCGGTGCGGCGCCTGGAGGTGGGCAACGTCGTGCGGGTGCAGGCAGGGCAGGCCTTCCCCGGCGACGGGCGGCTGCTGGCCGCATCGGCCACCGTGGATGAAGCCCTGCTGACGGGCGAGTCCCGCCCGGTGACGCGCAGGGCGGGTGAGTCGGTGGTGGCGGGCAGCTTCAATCTTGCGGGCCCGGTGCTGGTGCAGGTCGAGCGGCTGGGCCGGGACACGCGCTTCTCGCAGATCGTGGCGCTGATGGAAAAGGCCTCGACCGAAAAACCGCGCCTGGCGGTGCTGGCCGACCGGATCGCGGCGCCGTTCCTGATGCTGGTGCTGGCGGCTGCCGCTGCGGCCGCCTGGTACTGGTGGCACATCGACCACTCCAAAGCCCTGGCGGTGGCCATCGCGGTGCTGATCGTGACCTGCCCCTGTGCGCTGTCGCTGGCCACGCCGGCGGCGATGCTGAGTTCTGCCGGCGCGCTGGCCCGCCGGGGCATTCTGGTGCGGCGCCTGCAGGCCTTTGAAACCCTGGCCAATATCGACACGGTCGTCTTCGACAAGACCGGCACCCTGACCCAGGACCGTCTGGTGCTCTCGGGCATCGCACTGCGGGATGGCGCAGACCGTCAACAGGCGCTGATGCTGGCGGGTGCATTGGCCATGGGGTCGCTGCATCCGGTGTCGCGGGCCATCGCTGAGGCCGCCAAGACAGAGGACGCGGAGATGCCGGTCCTGGCCGACATCGTTGAAACGCCAGGGCAGGGCATGCAGGGCCGCGATGCACATGGCCGCCAGATCCGTCTGGGCTCGGCCGCGTTTTGTGGCGTGGCGGATGCCGATGGCGATGCGGACACCCGGGTGTGGCTGGCCGATGGACAGGGCTGGCTGGCCCGCTTTTCGATGGAAGAGGGGCTGCGCGAAGATGCCAGTGCTGCAGTGGCGGCACTGCACGGTGCCGGGATCAGGACCCGGCTGTTGTCGGGCGATCGCGCTCAGGCCGCCGACACGGTGGCCAGGCTGATCGGGGTGCAGGAAGTCGTGTCCGGCGCCTCACCGGAGGACAAGCTGGCGGATGTGGTGCGTCTGCAATCGCAGGGGCGTCGGCTGGCGATGGTGGGCGACGGGCTGAACGATGGTCCGGTGCTGGCGCGCGCGGACACCTCTTTTGCGCTGGGCCATGCGGCACCGCTGGCGCAGGCGCAGGCCGACTACGTGCTGCAGGGCGGGCAGGTGATGGATGTCGTGTCGACGCTTCTCCAGGCGCGCCGCACCATGCGCGTCGTCCGTCAGAACCTTGTATGGGCTGCGGTGTACAACCTGGTGAGCGTTCCGATGGCCCTGGTCGGGTGGATGCCTCCGTGGCTGGCCGGACTCGGGATGGCGGCAAGCTCCTTGCTGGTGATCCTGAATGCACTGAGACTCGCCGCCGGGTCGAGAGCTTCCGAGCCGGGCGGGCTGGTCGCTGTTTCAGATTGAGATTTTTTTCAAGGAAGGATCCGACATGGACATCCTGTATCTGCTGATTCCTGTTTCCGTCGTGCTGGTCTTCGCGATCATCGGGGTCTTCTGGTGGGCCTTGCACGCAGGCCAGTTCGACAACGTCGAACGTGAGGGTGAGCGCATTCTTAGAGGCGATTGACGTAAGTCAAGGCGTTCACAGGGTTACATGTGGACACTTGAACAGTGGCATTAATGAGGAGTTCTGTATGTCCGTGACAACAAAGACCGGCCAACCGGCGGTCTACAACGACAGCGTCGTCCGCTGGTTCTCCATCGCAGCCGTGGTCTACGGCGTGGTGGGCATGCTGGTGGGTGTGATCATCGCGGCCCAGTTGACCTGGCCCGAGCTCAACATGGGGATCGAATGGATCACCTACGGTCGCCTGCGGCCGCTACACACCAACGCGGTGATCTTCGCGTTCGGTGGATGCACCCTGTTTGCGACGAGCTACTACATCGTGCAGCGCACCTGCCACACAGCCTTGTTCCTGAACAAGCTGGCGTGGTTCACCTTCATCGGCTGGAACATTGTCATCGTCTCGGCGGTGATCACCCTGCCGCTGGGCCTGACCACCGGCAAGGAATATGCCGAGCTGGAGTGGCCGATCGACATCCTGATCGCCGTGACCTGGGTGGCCTACGCCATCGTGTTCTTCGGCACGGTCGGCATCCGCAAGGTCAAGCACATCTATGTGGCCAACTGGTTCTTCGGTGCCTTCATCATCGCCGTGGCCCTGCTGCACATCGTCAACAGCGCTGAGCTGCCGGTCTCGCTCTTCAAGTCCTACTCGGCCTACGCCGGTGTGCAGGACGCCATGGTGCAATGGTGGTACGGCCACAATGCCGTGGGCTTCTTCCTGACCGCCGCCTTCCTGGGCATGATGTACTACTTCATCCCCAAGCAGGCCGAGCGTCCGGTGTACTCGTATCGCCTGTCGATCGTCCACTTCTGGGCCCTGATCTTCACGTACATGTGGGCGGGTCCCCACCACCTGCACTACACCGCGCTGCCCGACTGGGCGCAGTCGGTCGGCATGGTGTTCTCCCTGATCCTGCTGGCTCCCAGCTGGGGCGGCATGATCAACGGCATCATGACCCTGTCGGGTGCCTGGCACAAGCTGCGTGACGACCCCATCCTGCGCTTCCTGATCGTGTCCCTGTCGTTCTACGGCATGTCCACCTTCGAAGGCCCGATGATGTCCATCAAGACCGTCAACGCCCTGTCGCACTACACCGACTGGACCGTGGGCCACGTGCACTCCGGTGCCCTGGGCTGGGTGGGTCTGGTGTCCATGGGTTCGCTGTACTACCTGATCCCGCGTCTGTTCGGCCAGAAGAAGATGTACTCGGTGCCCGCCATCGAACTGCACTTCTGGATCGCCACCATCGGCATCGTGCTGTACATCGCCGCGATGTGGATTGCCGGTGTGATGCAAGGTCTGATGTGGCGTTCGGTCAACCCCGATGGCAGCCTGACCTACACCTTCGTTGAAGGTGTGAAGGCCACCTTCCCGTTCTATGTGATCCGTCTGCTCGGTGGCCTGCTGTACCTGACCGGCATGATCGTGATGCTCTGGAACGTGGTCATGACCGCCCTCCAAGGCAAGGCGCACAACGCCCCCGTCCTGGCCGTCAACCCCGCCCACGCCTGAGGAGAAGAACAACATGGCTAGCAATGAACATCTGTCCGGTCACGCCCGGATCGAAACCAGCAACTTCCTGATGATCGTCCTGATCACCCTCGTGGTGGCCGTGGGCGGTCTGGTGGAAATCGTTCCCCTGTTCTTCCAGAAGTCCACCACCCAGCCGATCGAAGGGCTCAAGCCCTACACCGCGCTGCAGGTGGCGGGCCGCGACATCTACGTCAAGGAAGGCTGCTACAACTGCCACTCGCAGATGATCCGTCCGTTCCAGGCCGAAACCCTGCGCTATGGTCCTTACTCGGTGGCCGGCGAATATGTCTACGACCACCCCTTCCAGTGGGGTTCGAAGCGCACCGGTCCCGACCTGCACCGCGTGGGCGGCCGCTACAGCGACGAATGGCACCGTGCCCACCTGAACAACCCGCGTGATGTGGTGCCCGAGTCGAACATGCCTGCCTACCCCTGGCTGGCCAACAAGACGGTCGACGCTGCCGGCATTCCTCCCCGGATGAAGGCCCTGCGCACGCTGGGCGCTCCGTACTCGGACGAAGAAATCGCCAAGGCTGCCGAAGACGTCAAGGGCAAGACCGAGCTCGAAGCCCTGATCTCTTACCTGCAGGTGCTGGGTACCGCCCGTACGGCTGCTGTCGCTGCAGCTGCGCAACCTGCTGCCGCTCCGGCAGCGGCTGCTCCCGCCGCCGCTGCGCCTGCAGCAGCCGCCCCGGCGGATGCCAAGCCCGCTGCGCCGGCCGCCGAAGGCAAGGCCCAGTAAAGGTACCCATCATGGACATCAACGATCTTCGCAGCATCGTCACGCTGATCAGCATGCTGACTTTCGTCGGCATCCTGGTCTGGGCCTGGTCCAAACGCAATCAGCGCGACTTCGAAGAGGCAGCCCAGCTGCCCTTCCAGGAAGACTGACTCCCTGCGGCACGAACAAGAGAAATCATCATGAGCGACTTCATCAACGACTTCTGGCATCTGTATGTTGCCGGCATTACGCTCGTCAGCATTCTTGCCTGCGCGGTCCTGCTGTACATCAGCGGCACCACCAAGGCAGCGACCCATGCGGACAACACCACCGGCCACGTCTGGGACGGCGACCTCCGTGAAATGAACAACCCGCTGCCCAAGTGGTGGGTGTACCTGTTCATCATCACCGTGGTGTTCGGTCTGGTCTATGGCGCGCTCTACCCGATGTTCGGCAAGTTCCAGGGTGCCCTGGGCTGGTCGTCCCGCGGTCAGCACGCGGCCGAAGTGGAGAAGGTCGAGAAGGCGATTGCCCCGATCTACGCTGCCTACAACGGCATGAAGCCTGAAGAGATCGCCGCCGATCCCAAGGCGATCGCCATCGGTGAGCGCCTGTTCATGAACTATTGCGCCCAGTGCCATGGTTCTGATGCCCGCGGCTCCAAGAGCTTCCCCAACCTCGCCGACGGCGACTGGCTGGGTGGTTCGGGTCACGAGTACATCAAGACCACGGTCACCAACGGCCGCACCGGTGTCATGCCGCCCATGGCTGCCGCTGTCGGTTCGCCAGAGGATGTGCGCGACGTGGCCAACTATGTGCTGAGCCTGTCGGGCAGCCCGCACGACTCCGTGCGCGCCGCACAAGGCAAGGCCAAGTTCGGCGCTTGCGCTGCTTGCCACGGTCCTGACGGCAAGGGCATGCAGGCAGTGGGCTCCGCCAACCTGACCGACGGCGTTTGGCTGCATGGCTGGGGTGAAGATGCCATCATCCGTGCCGTGAACAACGGCTTCACCAACCAGATGCCGGCACAGGCTTCCAAGCTCAACGCTTCGCAAATCAACGTGCTCGCTGCCTACGTCTGGAGCCTGTCGAACAAGCCGGCTGCCAAGCAATGATGGCCAACCGCCATTGATTTCCCTGTAGCCAGGTTTCCCGTGAGCTCTCCCAGTCCCGACGTTGTTTCATCTTCCGTTCAGTCACCAGTGATTGCCATCGTTCCCGGAGCGCCTCAGGGCGTGCCCGAGGACGATGAGGTGATGGTCTCCCTGTACGCCGCGCGTCAGAAGATCCATCCCAAGGCGGTGTTCGGACTGTTTTCGAAGTGGCGTTGGGTTCTGGTCTGGTTGACCCAGATCGTTTTCTACGGGCTGCCCTGGCTGGAGTGGAACGCCCGTCAAGCGGTGCTCTTCGATCTCGATGCGCGCCGCTTTTACATTTTCGGGCTGGTCCTGTATCCGCAGGACTTCATTTATCTGACGGGCCTGCTGGTCATCTCGGCGCTGGCCCTTTTTCTGTTTACTGCCATCGCCGGACGACTGTGGTGCGGCTATGCCTGTCCCCAGACGGTCTACACCGAGATCTTTCTCTGGATCGAGAAGAAGGTGGAAGGCGACCGGTCGGCCCGCATCCGCCTCGACGAGGCAGCGCTCAACGCGCACAAGTTCGGCAAGAAGTGGCTCAAGCACACGCTCTGGGTTCTTTTTTCGCTGTGGACCGGCTTCACCTTTGTCGGCTATTTCGCCCCCATCCGTGAAGTGGCCGCATTGACCTTGTCGGCATCGCTGGGGCCCTGGCAGACGTTCTGGATCTTCTTCTACAGCTTTGCCACCTATGGCAACGCCGGCTTCCTGCGCGAGCAGGTGTGCAAGTACATGTGTCCCTACGCGCGCTTCCAGAGCGCGATGTTTGACAAGGACACGATGATCGTGACCTACGACCAGGCGCGGGGTGAGCCCCGCGGGCCGCGGTCGAAGAAGGCCGATCCCAAAGCCCTTGGACTGGGGGCCTGTGTCGATTGCACCCTGTGCGTCCAGGTGTGTCCCACGGGCATCGACATCCGCAAAGGGCTTCAGTACGAATGCATCGGCTGCGGTGCCTGCATCGATGTGTGCGACGAGGTGATGGACAAGGTGGGCTACCCACGGGGGCTGGTGAAATACTCGACCCAGAACGGGGTGGCCCAGGGCTGGACGCGTGACCAGATGATCCGCCATGCTTTCCGGCCCCGTGTACTGGTGTACTCCGCCATCCTGGGGGCCATCACACTGGCCGTGTTCGTCAGTCTGTTCTTGCGCACCCCGCTCAAAGTCGATGTGATCCGGGACCGTGGCGCGCTGGCCCGCATGGTGGAGCAGGGGCGCATTGAAAACGTCTTCCGGCTCCAGATCATGAACGCGACCGAGTCGACGCAACACTATTCGATCAGCGTGGATGGCCTTGAGGGCGTCGTGATCGCTTCGGAGAGCTCCGCGGAGGTCCTGCCGACGGAGGTTCGCTCTGTCGCCGTCCGGGTCCAGACTCCGCCCAATGTGGCGCCAGCGGGCTCCCATCCGATTCGTTTCACCATCCGGTCCCAGGGACCGGAGGTGGCGCAGGTGGTGGAAAAGGCCGTTTTCATCGTTCCGCGCTAAACTGAAAGCACATTCCCATGCAAACCGTCATGTCTGCCCAACCTGCTGCCCCTGCCTCCCCAAACCGCACCCCCTGGTGGAAAGTGCCCCACATGTGGATGGTGGTCGGCGGCCCTCTGGCGGTGGTGGTGGCCAGCGTGGTGACATTCGTGATCGCTGCCAGCCATCCTGACCCTGTGCTCAACAAGGCGGACTACGAACGTGATCTTGCGGCGGCCCAGCGGCTGCAAGGGCAGGCGAGGGTGGACGCATTGATCACCCTGCAGCCGGCCGGCCAGGCACGCAACCACGCGGCCTCGCCGGTGGCTGGAACCACCGACCCGACCAAATAAGCGCCTCACCCACCCGTTGAGGCCTCAGACGAACAAGGAGACAGTTCATGAAGACTCAACGGTGGATGTGGATCGCGTGGCCAGCCTTTCTGGTCGCTGCTGTGCTGGAGATGATCGTGTTTGCGATGGTCGATCCTGGTGACCTTCACTGGTTTGGAAACCCGTTGGGGCTTTCGCGGCAGGCGATCTACACACTTGCCTTTTTTGTCTTCTGGGGCGTCACCATGGCCTCCAGTGCGCTGACCACGCTGTTGGCCATGTCCCCTTTCGAGGTCAATCGTTGCCCGGTTCCAGAGTCGCAACGTCCCGAGGACTGCGCCAGAAACGGGCAGTGCTGTTGAGAAGACTTCTGGTCTGAACAACAAAAAGCCCCGCATCAGCGGGGCTTTCTTCATGAGGTGCAGTGCTGCTGCTCAGCGGCAGGTCTGCGGATTCACGATCAGCTTGAGTGCGTCGGTGTTCTTGATGTGCACGTAGCGCTGCTTGACTTCGATGATGCCCTCGTCGACAAACTTGGAGAAGGTCCGGCTGACCGTTTCCAGCTTCATGCCCAGGTAACTGCCGATCTCTTCGCGCGTCATCCGCAGGATGAGTTCGGACTGGGAAAAACCACGTGCATGCAGGCGCTGCACCAGATTCAGCAGAAACGCCGCCAGACGCTCTTCCGCACGCATGCTGCCCAGCAGCAGCATCACGCTGTGGTCTCGCACGATTTCCCGGCTCATGATCTTGTGCACATGGTGCTGCAAGGTGGTGAACTCACGCGAGAGTTCTTCCACCTGGTCGAACGGCATGACACAGACCTCGGCATCTTCCAGGGCGATGGCGTCGCAGGAATGGCGGTCGCTGACGATGCCATCCATGCCAATGATCTCGCCCGTCATCTGGAACCCGGTGACCTGGTCTCTGCCATCCGCGGTGGTGACGCTGGTCTTGAAGAATCCAGAGCGCACCGCGTACAGCGAGGTGAACTTGTCCCCCGTGTTGAACAGTGCCGACCCGCGCTTGATGCGCCGGCGGGTCGAGATCACGTTGTCGAGCTTGTTCATCTCTTCGGGGTTGAGCCCCATGGGCAAGCACAACTCCCGCAGGTTGCAGCTCGAACAAGCCACTTTGATGCTTTGAATATCCATAATTCTTCCGGAATTGGGGCGAAGCTTAACCCATGGCTGGTGCCAGCATCAAGGCGTGGCGGGAAGCAGCAAGGGCGGCAGGGGGAAAACCCGAGAGGCTGAGGACCCCTTGATCAAGATCAAGGGCCTCGCCGGAGCCTTGGGGCACATTCGTCGCCTGCACTGGAGAATTGTTTGTGAGTCACGCCATTTCCGACGAATTGCTCAAGCGATTTGACATCCCCGGCCCCCGCTACACGTCGTACCCGACGGCGGACCGCTTTGTCGAAGCCTTTACGGAAGCCGATTACATCCAGGCACTGGAGCAGCGCCGGGCCGGCTCTCTGGCATTGCCGCTGTCGCTGTATGTGCACATCCCTTTCTGTGAATCGGTGTGCTACTACTGCGCCTGCAACAAGGTCATCACGAAACACCACGAGCGCGCGGCCGAATACCTGCGGTATCTGTCGCGGGAAGTCGAACTGCAGGTGCAGCACTTCGGCAAGGGACACAGCGTCTCCCAGCTGCACCTGGGCGGCGGCACGCCCACCTTCCTTTCCGACACGGAGCTCGAAGACCTGCTGGCCATGATCCGGCGCAACTTCACCTTGGTGCCGGGCGGGGAATATTCGATCGAGGTGGATCCGCGCACGGTGACGGGACAGCGTCTGCAGACCTTGGCCCGGCTGGGCTTCAACCGGCTGAGTTTCGGCGTGCAGGATTTTGATCCGGCGGTCCAGAAGGCCGTGCACCGCGTTCAGCCGGTGGAGCAGGTGTTCGAACTGGTCGAAACCGCTCGCAAGATCGGCTTCGAATCGGTCAACGTCGATCTGATCTACGGCCTGCCGCTGCAGACGCCCGAGTCCTTCGCCCGTACGCTGGCACAGGTCAACCAGTTGCGGCCGGACCGCATCGCGCTTTACGCCTATGCCCACCTGCCGACACGCTTCAAGCCGCAACGGCGCATCGTGGCGGCGGAGTTGCCCAGTGGCGGCGACAAGTTGTCGATGCTGTCGGCTTCGCTGGATGCGATGAGCGAGGCGGGCTATGTGTATGTGGGCATGGACCACTTTGCCCTGCCGACCGACGCGCTGGCCGTGGCCAAGCGCCAGGGACGTCTGCACCGGAATTTCCAGGGGTACAGCACACAGCCGGACTGCGACCTCATTGCTCTGGGTGTTTCCGCGATTGGCCGCATCGGGGCCACTTACAGCCAGAACGCGAAGACGATCGAAGAGTATTACGACGCACTCGACCAGGGGCGCCTGCCGATCGTGCGCGGCCTGGCGCTGACACGGGACGACCTGTTGCGCCGCTCGGTCATCATGTCGCTGATGTGCCAGGGCCAATTGCAGTTCGAATCCATCAATCTGGGTCATCTGATCGACTGCAAAACCTACTTTGCCAGGGAGCTCGAGGTCCTCCAGGACTATGCGAAGCAAGGGCTGGTTCGGATCGACGAGTCGGGTGTCGAAGTGACGGCGGCTGGCTGGTATCTGGTGCGTGCCATCGCCATGGTGTTCGACAAGAATCTCCAGGTGGATCAGGACCGCGCCAGGTTCTCCAAGATCATCTGAGCGGCACCGGTTCGACAGGCGCGGCGGGTGCGCGCCTGCTAGAGTTCCCGCATGCAAACCTCCATGGCCCTGACGGCCCTGTTCATGGGCATCGCCGGTGGTCCGCATTGCGTGGCCATGTGTGGTGCTGCGTGCGCCGGCATCAGCCGCGGTGCGGCCGGGCAGAAAAGCAGCAACGTCGCCTTGCTGACCTTCCAGGTCAGCCGCATGGTGGGCTATGCGACCTTCGGCGCGTTTGCCGCCGGTTCGGTGCAGGGGCTGGCCTGGCTGGGCACCAATACGGCGGTCATCCGCCCTGTCTGGGCCATGTTCCACGTCGCGGCCCTGTTGCTGGGCATCGTGCTGCTCTGGCAGGCCCGGCAGCCGGCATGGCTGGACGGTGTGGCACAAGGGGTCTGGCGTCGCACGAGACCGATGCTGCACCGCCTGGGTGGCCGTGCGCCTATGGTCCTGGGCGTGGCCTGGGCCCTGATGCCCTGCGGGCTGCTGTACTCGGCGTTGATGGTGGCCTCGCTGTCTGCGAGCGCGTTGCAGGGCGCGATGATCATGGCCCTGTTTTCCGTCGGCACTTCACTGTCGCTGACGATCGGGCCGTGGCTGCTGTTGCGCCTGAAGGGCGATGGCTCGGGCGGGTGGGGCATCCGGCTGGCGGGGTTGGCACTGGCGGCCACTTCGGGCTGGGCGCTCTGGATGGGCCTCACCAACCCCACGGGACTGTGGTGTGCCTGATCAGGAGGCCCTGCTCGGCAGCGTCGCCAGAACGAGCCCCAGCAGGGCCACCGCGAACGCCACGATCTGGCCCGGTGTCAGGGTCTCGCCCAGGAAGATGACGCCCACGGCGGCCGCGCTGACGGGCAGCATGACCGTGAAGACGCCGGCCCGCGACGCGGGAATCGACTTCAGACCGGTCATCCAGAGCCAGACGGTCCACATGCTTGCGGCGAGCGCATAGAAGACCAGCAACGCCCAGAGCGGCGGGGCGACGTTCGCGAAGGCGAAGTCCCTGGCCGCCCAGATGCCCATCGGCGTCACCAGGACGAATCCCCACAGATTGATGATGGCCGAGATGCGCTTGGGGCCAAGGCCTTCGGTGAGCCGCTTTCCGATGACCACATAGGAGGCTTCGCACACCACTGCCGCGAAGACCAGGATGTTGCCCCAGACTTGCCGCGAGAGTCCAAGCAAGGCTTCGGGGTCGCCATGGCTGGAGGGGCCCGATTTCTGCATGGAAAACAGGCCGATGCCCACCGCGGCGCAAACAATGCCCGCCGCGGTTTGCCGGGTGAGTCGCTCCCTCAGAAAGACCCATGAGAGCACGGCAACCACGGCGGGGATCGAGGACATGATCACGCCCGCGGAGACCGCCGTTGTCAGGGCCACGCCAAACAGCATGAACACCGAAAACAGAAAGTTGCCGAGGAACGACTCCAGAAAAAGCAGCCGCCTGGTGTGTGCTGACAACGGCTGCTCGTCCGCGGGCTTTTTCAGCCAACGCCACATGGCAAGCCCTCCGATGGCAAAGCGCATCCAGGCCAGCAGGAACACGGGGAAGGCGGCAACGAGCGGTTTGGACAGGGCGACATAGCTGCCGACCAAGGACATGCTGGCCGCCAGGCAGAGGTAGGGCAGGGCTTTGGCCACCACCCTCAGATTCGGTTGTGCAAGAGGCATGGGTCGGCATCATGCCGCAAGGGCCAGCCATGTCGGCCGCGGGCACGGCGAAGTGCATGAAGGCACCACGATGAACCAGCGTTGCCGAAGCCAAGGGGCAGCTGTTTCCGCATGGGGATACTTTGATTTTGCATTATGAGATGATCAAATGCTGCGGTGCACGAATATTTCTTGATACAAGAAAAGTATTTTCGCATTGCGGTTTGTGCCGGTTAAGCTGTTGATATGTAATGACAAAATTCATCTCTTATATAAGACATAAGAGCTTCAAAAAGTCTTCTATAAGACTTACATTTACTCCATCGGCACTGCACTTGCATGAGCAGTCCGCCAGACCCTTCTTCAACCTCAAGGAGTTAGCACCATGCCCCAATCCCTGAAAGAACAACTGAGCCGCCAGCAGCAGATCGAAGCCCTGGAAAAAGACTGGGCGACCAACCCCCGCTGGAAGCTGGTCAAGCGCGGCTACTCCGCCGCCGACGTGGTGCGTCTGCGTGGCAGCATGCAGCCCGAGTACACGCTGGCACAGCGTGGTGCTGAAAAGCTGTGGGACAAGGTCAACGGCGGTGCCAAGAAGGGCTACGTCAACGCCTTTGGCGCCATCACCGCCGGCCAGGCCATGCAACAGGCCAAGGCTGGCCTGGAAGCCGTGTACCTGTCGGGCTGGCAGGTCGCTGCCGACGGCAACACCAGCGAAACCATGTACCCCGACCAGTCGCTGTACGCCTACGACTCGGTGCCCACCATGGTCCGCCGCATCAACAACACGTTCAAGCGTGCCGACGAGATCCAGTGGGGCCGTGGCGTGAATCCGGGTGAAGAGGGTTTCGTCGACTACTTCCTGCCCATCGTGGCCGATGCGGAAGCCGGTTTCGGCGGCGTGCTCAACGCCTTCGAACTGATGAAGAACATGATCGCCGCCGGCGCTGCTGGCGTGCACTTCGAAGACCAGCTGGCTGCCGTGAAGAAGTGTGGCCACATGGGTGGCAAGGTGCTGGTGCCGACGCAGGAAGCCGTCGAAAAGCTGATCGCTGCGCGTTTCGCCGCCGACGTGATGGGCGTGCCCACCATCGTGCTGGCACGTACCGACGCCGAAGCCGCCAACCTGATCACCAGCGACCACGACGCCAACGACAAGCCCTTCCTGACCGGCGAGCGCACCCAAGAAGGCTTCTATCGCGTCAAGAACGGCCTGGAGCAGGCCATCAGCCGTGGCGTGGCCTACGCCCCCTACGCCGACCTGGTGTGGTGCGAAACCGGCGTGCCCGACATCGGCTTCGCCCGCGAGTTCGCGCAGGCTGTGCACGCAGCCTGCCCGGGCAAGCTGCTGAGCTACAACTGCTCGCCGTCGTTCAACTGGAAGAAGAACCTGGACGACAAGCAGATCGCTTCGTTCCAGGAAGACCTGTCGGCGCTGGGCTACAAGTACCAGTTCATCACGCTGGCCGGTATCCACATCAACTGGTTCAACACCTTCCAGTTCGCTCACTCCTACGCCCGTGGCGAAGGCATGAAGCACTACACCGAGATGGTGCAGGAACAGGAATTTGCCGCACGCGAGAAGGGCTACACCTTCGTGTCGCACCAGCAGGAAGTCGGCGCTGGCTACTTCGACGACGTGACCACCGTGATCCAGGGTGGTTCGTCTTCCGTGAAGGCCCTGACGGGTTCGACCGAAGAAGAGCAGTTCCACTGATCGCCAGGACCATCATCGCCGCCTCCGTGCGGTGATGACCGCGTCCCGCCGACCCCGGTCCGTCTTGTGCGCGGCCGGGGTTTTTTCTGGTGGAGGCTCAGACGTTTGTCGCCAATAACATACATTGGCCGCTGCGGCAGAGCGATAGACTCGGCCGGTGGGGAATTTGCCTCTGGTGGCAGGTCGTACCAAACGTTACGAAACAGGAGAGATTCACGTGTTGAGCAAATGGAAATGGGCCTCTGTGCTCGCTTTGGCTTCCTTGGTGTCTGCGTGTGGTGGTGGTGGTGACCCCACGGCGCGTGGTTCCATTGCTTACGATCCTTCCACCGGACGCGGTGCCATTGTGGTGGACTACACCTCCCAGCCAGAGGCGAACAGTGATGCCTTGTCTGCTTGTGGTGCGGCAGGTTGTTCTGTGGTGCTTGAGTTTTCGGGCAATGGTACTTGTGGGTCTATTGCGGTGTCTGGCAATGGGGCTTGGGGCGCCGCAAGTGGTGGCTCCAAGGAGCTTGCAGACTCGCGGGCTGTTGCCGATTGCCAGAAACGGGGTGGTGGTTCTTGCGCGATCCCCCAAGATTTGACAACCCAATGCAATTGATGTGGCGTCGCTGATGATGTCACGCACGCAGATGTGCAAAACGAAAACGCGGCCTTGGCCGCGTTTTTTGTTGCACGCGCCGGCAGGCTAAACACCGCGCAGATGCGGCATCCACAGCCCCCCGTCGTCCGAGTGCGCGGGTGTGAAGTTACGCTCTGGAGAGATGGCTTCCAGCACCGCGTCGGAATCGTCTGCCAGGTAGCCGTATCCGATCGGCTGGTACTTCCAGTCCGGGTCCAGGTGGGTGTAGAGCGCCGCTCTTGCTGCACGGCGCTCCGGGGTGAGCATTTTGAGGTGATACAGGTTGAAGGTGGTGTCCACCACCTGCACGTCGGGAATCATCCTGTCCCAGGGCGTGTGCAGCGGGCGTGGCTGCGGGTGCCACTGCGACGGCAACCTGAAGAGGCGCGTCTGGCGTTTCTGGCCCCACACCCCGTCGACGCGGTAGTGCTGTGTGGTGAACATCTCGCGCAACGCAAATGAGTAGGCGATCGGTCCCCGGGCGGCTGTCAGCAGTGGCATCGCCTGGGCCAGTCCGGCCTCGAAGCGCTCGTCAGGGTCGATGGCCAGTACCCAGTCGGCGCCAGCCGCCTTGGCGGCTTCCAGCAGCCGATGGCGGCGCGCAGGTTCGTCGCTGTAGAACTCGGTGCTGGCCCGGTCGTCCCAGGCAATCCATCCATCGACGAGCGGCCGGATGTTTGCCAGCAGATCCGGGACCAGGCCCGCGTCGTACCGGAAACAGAAGACGGCGAAGATGCGCTCAGTGGCCGCGGGGTGGCGTGGTTGGTGGTGTATGGAAATCATCGCGCGGCGCGTGCGGTGCTTGGCGTTGTTCGCGTTCCTGGCGTGCCTGACCAGGCGCCTGCTGCATAGACCAGGCCGCCCAACGCGATCAGGGGCAGTGCCACCAGCGTGCTGAGAAGGAACCTGCGCTCCGCGACACGCACCGATATCTGCATGGTCGACGCAATGCGGCCGAGGATGCCCCAGGCGAACGACCGGCGGCTGCGTCCTGCGATGGCCATCCATGCGTCCGAGGCCCGTTTTCCCCGTTGGTATTGATCGCCCACGAAGCCGCGCAGGGTCGACGGACCGCGGTGAACGGTTTGAACCGCCGGACACCAGACCGGGCGTTCGGCCGGGTCCAGCCGCAAGTGAAAATCGGTGTCCTCGCCGCCCTCGATGTCTTCGCGGAACAGCCCGTGCCGTTCGAAGAGCTTGCGGTCGTAGGATGCGCCGTAGCATTGCGCCAGCGCGGCCGGCACGCGGGGCATCCTTCTGCAGAACAAGGTGAGATGGGCAGCCAGCGCAATCGGGTGCCGGGGGCGGTGACACAGCAGCGCGCTGGCGACCGCGCCGTGTCCTGCTTTGTGGGCGTTCAGCCGCTCTGCGACCCAGCCTGGGCTGGCCAGGCAGTCGGACGCCAGGAATGCGATGTAGCGGTGTGCGGTCGATGCCAGCCCCAGGTTGCGGGCTCCTCCTGGGAAGAGCCGGGCATCCCGTTCCACCACCCGGACGCCGAGTCCGGCCTCTTGGAGCTTGGCCTGTGCCCCGCCTCCGCCAGAGTTGACCACCACCACATCCTGGGCATTCTGCTGAACCAGCAATGATCGGACGGCATCCACCAGGGAGTCTGGAGTCTGGTGCGAAATGACCACGGTGCAAAGCCCCCCGTCGGCCTCCGGTGTCCGGAGTCGGTCGTGGGCGGGCGGCGGCGTGGTGTCCCGATCGACCAGGGTGATTGCGACGACGCCTATGCCCAGAGCGCGGGTGTCTGGCCCCGTGCCATCGCCTTGTGGCGATGACGCGTGAGATGTTTCGAAGGAGATGAAGAGGGCGCCGGTTTCTCGCAGCGCTTCGCCAACCGGCACACATCGCCTACGGAGACCGTCGGCCGTTTCTCCATGGTCGATCCAGTGGGCCACAGGGTGACCGTTGACCGAGCAGAGGGTTTGCCGGGTCCCGACCGACGGCGACAGGTACGGGATGTAGTCGATCTCAAGCCACTGGGGCTGATCCGAGGGGGAGCGGACGGCCGTGAGCACAGCATGGTCCTGCGCCGTCCACTGTCCCCAGGGTTCCTGCCCGTGGAACCCGGTCAGTGCAACACGGCAACGGTCGTTGACGTCCGTCCGCTGGTCTGGCGTGAGGGGCATCAGGCCCGTCAGCTCGGTGACCCGCCGTGGTGCTCTGAGTGTTGCCTCCCGTCTCTCGGACGAGGCTGTGGCCGAACACCATTTCTCCATGTGCGTGGCGATGGCGGCGCTGTCGGCAACGGGTGCCTGCTCGCGAAAGCGTTCGATGCACATCCGGTACAGCGCCAGGTAGCGGTTGACCCAGGGCTCCAGCGAACAGTCCTGCCGCACTTGTTGACCGACAGTGGTGGCCTCGGCCTCCGAAAAGCGATCGATCTCCGCGAGCAGAACCTCTTCGGTCAGGGGGCGGGTCAAGGCCCGGAGGCCAAAGTTCTGGGCCCTCCATTCGGGGTAACGCGCCGTGTTGACGAACCCCGCCAGGCCCCGGTGGTCGCACAGGACGACCGGGCGCAGGCAGGCCATGGCTTCAATGGCCGTCAGTCCGCTGGCGAACACCAGGTCGTATTCAGGGAACAGTTGCTCAGGATGCTCGTGCGGGCGTCCGGTGGCCGTCCCGGCCACATCAAGCCGGATGCCACGCGCCTTGCAGGCCGCTTCGATGGGCGCCAGCTGCGCGCTTCCCTTGAGCATGACCAGTGCGTTGCGCGGGCGGGCTGGTGCCGGCGGCCCTGGCCGGAAAAGCTGCATGTCGGTGGCGTTTTCCACCAGGCTCATGCGGGAGGCTTCGATCCCGCATTCCACCGTCAGCCGGTCCCGGGTTGCGTCGCCGACGGCCACGAAATGAAGGATGTTGTCCAGTTTGGGCGGCTCGTCGTGCCAGGCGGTGAAGTCATGGCAAACGAAGATGCCGGGCACCTGGGGAAACCTGGCGGCAGCGACACCCGTCTGGATGACATGGTGCCCATGAAGGATGTCGGGTTCGGTCCTGATCTGATCGATCCGGGACAGCACCGGAATGCCATGTGCCCTCAGTTCTTCTGCGATGGATCCCAAATGCGGGCTGTAGACCATCGGCAGATGGCCCGCTGCCTGGAGGCCCAGCGCCAGATTGCGGGTGACGATTTCGGTGCCGCTGCGCCCGTCCAGGCGGATGTTGGTGATGAGAACGCGCAATGGTCGAAGCGGCGGAGTCATGAATGGGGCCACGGGCCAGATGATGCCTGCGATCACAATGTGCGAAACAATGTATCAGGACTTGGTCCCCAAAAAGTTCTTGGTACGCACCCGGTTTTGGGGCCGCGCGGACAGCGCGGTGTGACCCGGTCGGGTTCCGGCTCGAACTGTGCGAAAATCTCTGTCCAATTCATTTCGAATCTCGACCCACGGCAGCAGGTTATGACACCGCGAACTACTTCTAAGCCATTCTTCGGGGCCTTCTGACCCCAGCAGTTCGCGCCTGCCATTCCGTTCCCAGTCCATTTCCTCCGAAGCGCGGCCCCTGCCGCGCTTTTTTGTTTCCGGATCTTGCCCATGCCCAACATCACGCTCCCCGACGGTTCCCAGAGACAGTTTCCTGGTCCCGTGACCGTGGCCGAAGTGGCTGCCTCCATCGGCACCGGCCTGGCCAAGGCCGCCTTGGGTGGCAAGGTCGATGGCAAGCTGGTCGACACCAGCTTCCAGATTTTCCAGGATGCATCTCTGGCCATCATCACCGCCAAGGATCCCGACGGCCTGGAGATGATCCGGCACTCCACCGCCCACTTGCTGGCCTACGCGGTCAAGGAGCTTTTCCCCGACGCCCAGGTCACCATCGGGCCGGTGATCGAGCACGGCTTTTTCTACGACTTTGCGTACAAACGTCCGTTCACGCCGGAAGATCTTGCAGCCATCGAAAAGAAGATGGCCGAACTGGCCAGCAAGGACGAGGCCGTGGTGCGCCGGGTGCTGCCCAGGGACGAGGCGGTGGCCTATTTCAAGGGCTTGGGAGAAGACTACAAGGCGGAAATCATTGCCAGCATCCCGAGCAATGAGGATGTGTCGCTGTACCGCGAAGGTGCCTTTGAGGACTTGTGCCGTGGCCCGCACGTGCCCAGCACCGGCAAGCTCAAGCACTTCAAGCTGATGAAGGTGGCCGGTGCCTACTGGCGCGGCGACCACCGAAATGAAATGCTGCAGCGCATCTATGGCACGGCCTGGGCGAGCAAGGACGAACTGCAGCAGTACCTGACGATGCTGGAAGAGGCCGAGAAGCGCGACCACCGCCGCCTTGGCCGCGAGCTGGACCTGTTCCACATCGACGAGCACTCGCCGGGCACGGTCTTCTGGCACCCCAAGGGCTGGACGGTGTGGCAGGAGGTCGAGCAGTACATGCGCCGTGTGTACCGAGACAACGGCTACCAGGAGGTCAAGGGCCCTCAGATCCTCGACCAGGGCCTGTGGGAGAAGACCGGCCACTGGGACAAGTACCGCGAGAACATGTTCGTGACCGAATCGGAAAAGCGCGACTATGCGCTCAAGCCGATGAACTGCCCTGGCCACATCATCATCTTCAAGCAGGGCATCAAGAGCTACCGTGACCTGCCGTTGCGCTTCGGCGAGTTCGGCCAGTGCCACCGCAACGAGCCCTCGGGCGGCCTGCACGGCATCATGCGCGTGCGCGCCTTCACGCAGGACGATGGCCATATCTTTTGTACCGAAGAGCAGATCCAGGACGAGGTCGTGGCCTTTACCACGCTGCTGCAGAAGGTCTACAAGGACTTCGGGTTCACCGACATCATCTACAAACTCTCGACGCGTCCCGAGAAGCGCATCGGCACCGAAGAGAGCTGGGATCGGGCCGAGGCCGCGCTGGCCAACGGCCTGAAGGCCTCTGGCTGCGAATTCGAGTACCTGCCGGGCGAGGGCGCCTTCTACGGCCCCAAGATCGAATACACGCTGAAAGATGCCCTTGGCCGCCCCTGGCAGTGCGGCACCATCCAAGTCGATCCCAACCTGCCCGAGCGCCTGGACGCAGAGTTTGTGGGTGAGGACGGCTCGCGCCATCGCCCCATCATGCTGCACCGTGCCATTGTGGGCAGTCTGGAGCGCTTCATCGGCATCCTGATCGAACAGCACGCTGGCGCACTGCCGGTTTGGCTTGCTCCGGTGCAGGTTTCGGTGCTCAACATCACCGATTCCCAGGCGGATTACGTCCAGGAAGTGGTGAAAACGCTGCAAAAACAAGGGCTTAGAGTCGAATCTGACCTGCGCAACGAGAAAATTACGTATAAAATACGGGAGCACGCGTTGCAAAAGCTGCCCTATATCCTGGTCGTGGGCGACAAGGAGAAGGCTGCTGGCGCCGTGGCTGTGCGGGCACGAGGTAACAAAGACCTCGGTGTCATGTCGCTGGAGGACTTCTCCAAATTGATTGCGACAGACGTTTCCTCCAAAGTGTGATTTTCATCCGCTCCGGAAGGGCCCCTCGGCTGCTGCGCTCCATGCGTGGGCCCCGAGGGGCTTTGTTTTTTCAGCCAGTTCTGCCCACGACAAGGAATTCACCATAGCTACCAACTTTCGCGACCGCCGCCAGCGTGAAGAGCGTGCACACCGCCTGAACCGGGAAATCATGGCCCCTGAGGTTCGCCTCAACGGCCCAGAGAACGAGCCCTTGGGCATCGTCAGTCTCCAGGAAGCGTTGCGCATGGCCGGCGAGCTGGACGTGGATCTGGTGGAGATCGCTGCCACGGCCAATCCGCCGGTCTGCCGCCTGATGGACTATGGAAAGTTCAAGTACCAGGAGCAGAAGAAGGCGGCCGAAGCCAAGGCCAAGCAGACGGTCATCGAGATCAAGGAAATCAAGTTCCGTCCCGGTACCGACGACGGCGACTACAACATCAAGATGCGCAACATCCGCCGTTTTCTGGACGACGGTGACAAGTGCAAGATCACACTGCGGTTCCGCGGTCGCGAGATCACCCATCAGGAACTGGGCCTTGCGTTGCTGAACCGGATTCGGGACGACCTCGGTGACACCATCCTGGTCGAGCAGTTCCCGAAGCTGGAAGGGCGTCAGATGATCATGATGATCGCGCCCGGACGCAAGAAAGCTGGTGCCACGCTCAAGGGTGAAGCATCGGCCGCTGCGGAGCAGCCGGCGGCCTGAGCGCCGTCGTTTTGAGTTCAAGGATTGGAGAGGCAGGGTAGTCGCCTGCCTCCCGAGGCCAGTGGCAATTGCCGCTGAGCCGAATGAGTGGTCGAAAGACCGCTCTCAAAAAGTGGCTCGGGGCCAGCAAGTCCGCGGAAGGTTCGCGGCGCCTCACGAGCACAAATGAAAAGGAGCATGAAGATGCCCAAAATGAAGACCAAGAGCAGCGCGAAGAAGCGGTTTCGCGTTCGTCCCGGTGGTACCGTCAAGCGCGGTCAAGCCTTCAAGCGTCACATCCTGACCAAGAAGACCACCAAGAACAAGCGCCATCTGCGTGGTGCGGTGACTGTTCATGAGACCAATATGGGTCACATGGCACAGATGCTGCCCGGCACGGGCATTTGATCAACGACGAACAAGGAGTCACTCATGCCTCGCGTCAAACGTGGTGTAACGGCACGCGCCCGTCACAAAAAAGTTCTCGCCCTTGCCAAAGGTTTCCGCGGTCGCCGCGGTAACGTCTTCCGCATCGCCAAACAGGCGGTGATGAAGGCCGGTCAATACGCCTACCGTGACCGCCGCACCAAGAAGCGTGTTTTCCGTCAGCTGTGGATCGCGCGTATCAACGCCGGTGCACGTGCTTGCGGCCTGACGTACAGCCAGTTCGCCAACGGCCTGAAGAAGGCCCAGATCGAAATCGACCGCAAGGTCCTGGCTGATCTGGCCGTCAATGACGTTGCTGCTTTCAACAGCATCGTGGAGCAAGTCAAAGCCAAGCTGGCCGCTTGATTCACGACGGACGCCAGCCGGCCCGCAAGGGCTGGCATGGCGTCCACGTCGCTCAAAGGGGTTGAGGCTTGAGGGAATTCCCTCGCTGGCTTCAGCCCCTTTTTTGTTTTTACGCACAAGACACCCATGAACGAGTTGGACGCACTGGTCGAGAGCGCGCGCGCAGGTTTCGCGCAGGCCGCCACCCCCGCCGATCTTGAGAATGCCAAGGCGCTGTACCTGGGCAAATCGGGCCGCATCACCGAGCTGATGAAGGGCATGGCCACGCTGCCGGTCGATGAGAAGAAGACCCGTGGCGCGGCGATCAATGTGGCCAAGCAGGCCATCGAGGCCGCACTGACCGAGCGTCGCCAGGCCCTGGCCGATGCCGAACTCGAAACCCAGCTCAGGGCCGAAGCGCTGGACGTGAGCCTGCCGGGTCGTCAGCGCGGGCAGGGCGGTCTGCACCCGGTGAGCCTGACGCTTGAGCGCATCGAAGCGATCTTCGGCTCACAAGGCTTCGAGGTGGCCGAAGGCCCCGAAATCGAGTCCGACTGGTTCAACTTCACCGCACTGAACACGCCTGAGGACCATCCGGCGCGTTCGATGCACGACACCTTTTATGTGGAAGGTGGCAGTGCCAAAGCGCCCAACCTGCTGCGCACCCACACCAGCCCGATGCAGATCCGCCATGCGGTGCAGCACGTCAAGCGCCACCGCGCCGCCCTGGATGCCGGGTTGCCCATGCCCGAGATCCGCGTGATCGCACCGGGACGCACCTACCGCGTCGACAGCGATGCCACGCACTCGCCCATGTTCCACCAGTGTGAAGGCCTGTGGATCGGCGAGAACGTGAGCTTCAAGGACCTGAAGGTGGTGTTCACGGATTTCTGCCGCACCTTCTTCGAGTCCGACGATCTGGTGCTGCGCTTCCGTCCCAGCTTCTTCCCGTTCACCGAACCCAGCGCCGAGATCGACATCCAGTTCCAGAGTGGGCCGCTGGCCGGTCGGTGGCTGGAGGTTGCTGGCTCCGGTCAGGTGCACCCGAACGTGGTGCGCAACATGGGGCTGGACCCCGAACGCTACATCGGCTTTGCCTTCGGCATGGGCCCGGACCGCCTGACCATGCTGCGCTATGGCGTGAACGATCTGCGTCTGTTCTTTGACGGCGACATCCGCTTCCTGCGTCAGTTCGCCTGATCCTTTGCGCCGCTTGCCCACGTACCGAGTCGTCTCATGCAATTCCCCGAATCCTGGCTGCGTGCCTTCTGCAACCCGTCCCTGTCCAGCCAGCAGCTGGCCGACACCTTGACCATGGCCGGTCTGGAGGTCGAAGAGCTGCGCCCGTTCGCTCCTCCCTTCACCGGCGTGGTGGTGGGCCAGATCCTGAGCGCCGAACAGCACCCCAACGCCGACCGTCTGCGCGTGTGCCAGGTGGACGTGGGGCAGGGCGATCCGCTCAACATCGTCTGCGGCGCGCCCAACGCGCGCGCCGGCATCAAGATCCCGTGTGCCACCGTGGGGGCTCTGCTGCCGCCGGGTGAAGACGGCAAGCCATTTGCGATCAAGCTGGGCAAGCTGCGCGGCGTCGAAAGCCAGGGCATGCTGTGCTCGGCTAAGGAGCTGCAGATCTCTGAAGAGAGCAACGGCTTGCTGGAGCTGGGCGATGACGCGGTGATCGGCCGCAACATCCGCGAGCAGCTGGGTCTGGACGACATGCTGTTCACGCTCAAGCTCACACCCAACCTGGCGCATTGCCTGAGCGTGTACGGCATCGCGCGCGAGGTCTCGGCCCTGACCGACACCCCGCTGCAGCAACCCGAATTTCCCAAGGCAGCCGTGCAGGTGCCCGACCGCCTGCCGGTGAGTGTGCAGGCGCCCGACCTGTGCGGCCGTTTCAGCGGCCGCGTGGTGCGCGGCGTGGACACCAAGGCGCAGACGCCGGCCTGGATGGTCGAGCGCCTGGCGCGCTGCGGCCAGCGCAGCATTTCGCCGCTGGTGGACATCTCCAACTACGTGATGTTCGAGCTGGGCCGGCCCTCGCACATCTTCGACCTCGACAAGATCCACGGCGGCCTGCAAGTGCGCTGGGGGCGTGAGGGCGAACAGCTCAAGCTGCTCAACGGCAACACCGTCACCGTGGATGCCGAAGTCGGCGTGATCGCCGACGACAAGGAGGTCGAGTCGCTCGCCGGCATCATGGGCGGTGACGCCACCGCCGTGTCCGACGACACGCAGAACATCTTCATCGAGGCCGCCTTCTGGTGGCCCAAGGCGATTGCCGGCCGTTCGCGCCGCTACAACTTCAGCACCGACGCCGGACACCGCTTCGAGCGCGGCGTGGATCCGTCCACCACGGTCGAACACGTCGAGCGCATCACGCAACTGGTGCTCGATATCTGCGGCGGCCAGGCCGGTCCGCTGGACGACCAGACCCTGGCCTTGCCGGAGGGCAAGCCGGTCACGCTGCGCGTGGCCCGTGCCAACAAGATCATCGGCATGCCGGTCACGCAGGAACAATGCGCCGGTGCGTTGCGTCGCCTGGGCTTGCAAGTCACCGAAGGCGAAGGCACGGTCACCGTCGCTCCGCCGGCCTTCCGTTTCGACCTGCAGATCGAGGAAGACCTGATCGAGGAAGTGGCGCGCGTGATCGGCTACGAGCAGCTGCCGACCAACCCTCCGCTCGCACCGATCACCGCCAAGCTGCGCGCCGAGTCCAAGCGTGGACCGTTTGCCGTGCGCCGCCAGCTTGCCCAGCTGGGCTACCAGGAAACCATCAACTTCAGCTTTGTCGAAGAGCGCTGGGAGCGCGAACTGGCGGGCAACGCGGACCCGATCAAGCTGCTGAACCCTATCGCCAGCCAGATGAGCGTGATGCGCTCGTCGCTGCTGGGCAGCCTGATCGCGGTGCTCAAGTTCAATCTGGATCGCAAGGCCCAGCGCGTGCGCCTGTTCGAGCTGGGCCGCGTGTTTCGCAAAGACGCGTCGGTCCAGGACAGCGACACCAGCGTGGCCGGTTTCGACCAGCCCATGCGTGTCGCTGGTCTGGCCTATGGTGGCGTCGACAGCCTGCAGTGGGGCAGTGCCGAGCGCAACGTCGATTTCTTCGACATCAAGGGCGATGTGCAGTCGCTGCTGGCGCCGCTGCGTCCGACGTACAAGCCGGACGAACACCCCGCCATGCATCCTGGTCGCTGTGCGAGCGTCTGGCTGGGCGAGCGCTGCATCGGCCATGTGGGCGAGCTGCATCCCAAATGGCGCCAGGGCTACGACCTGGCCCAGGCACCGGTGATGTTCGAACTGACGCTGGACGCCGTGCTGCAGCGCGAGGTACCGGTGTTCCAGGCGGTCAGCCGCCATCAGCCGGTGGAGCGCGACATCGCCATCGTGGTCAAGGAATCGGTGACGCATGCGGCAGTGATGGACGCCATCCGGGCGCCGGGCAGCGCCCTGCTGCGCGACGCTGTGCTGTTCGACGTCTACCGCCCGAAGAAGCAGGCCGATGGCAGCGTGGCCGGTGGCCTCGCGGCGGACGAGAAGAGTCTGGCCGTGCGACTGACCCTCAGCCGCGACGACGCTACACTGACCGACGAGGAGATCGAATCGACGGTCGGTGCGGCGATTGCGTCGCTGGATCAACGCCTGGGCGCGCGCTTGCGCTGAGCCCGTTCACCTGGACACGTTTTTGGAGCACATCCCGATGGAACTGGCGGTTGAAAGTCTGGAAACACCAGCGCTGACCAAGGCCCAGCTGGCCGAATTGCTGTTTGACCAGATCGGTCTGAACAAGCGCGAATCCAAGGACATGATCGATGCCTTCTTCGATCTGATCACCGATTGCTTGGTCAACGGTACGGACGTGAAGATTTCCGGTTTCGGCAACTTCCAGATCCGGACCAAGGCACCGCGCCCCGGTCGCAACCCGCGCACCGGCGAACCCGTGGCAATCGAAGCCCGCCGCGTGGTCACCTTCCACGCCAGCCCCAAGCTCAAGGAGCAGGTGCAGGCCGCGGCAGTGTCCGGCTGATGGCCGGTCACCGGATTCGTTCAGCATCCTGAACCCGGCGCCGCGAGGTGCCGGGTTTTTTCATGGGTTTCGCCGCTGGATCGGTCTTCGGAACAGATACAAACGATGCATTTGCAACAGCTTGTACGTTTTTTTGAAGGTCAAGACCCGCTGGTGCGCCTGTTAGAGTAAATTTCAAGGTTCGGTTTCTACCGCTTTGATTTTCATGGAAAAATCGCTCCCCCCGATCCCAGCGAAGCGCTACTTCACCATCGGTGAAGTCGGCGAGCTCTGCGGTGTCAAACCGCATGTGCTGCGGTATTGGGAGCAGGAATTCACACAGCTTCGCCCGATGAAGCGGCGGGGTAACCGGCGCTACTACCAGCATCATGAGGTCCTCATGATCCGGCGCATCCGCGAACTGCTGTACGACCAAGGTTTCACAATCAGTGGTGCACGCAACAAGCTCCAGGAACTGGTGCAGGCTGAGCGCGAGAAGCGCCGCGTGGATGGTGATGAGTTCGGCGAAGTCGGGGATTTCGATGTGGTTGGAGACATTGACGACCGGGTTGACGATGCCGCTGCCGACGTGGTGCCTGACCAGACGTCTTCCCCCATGCCGGCCGCGGCTTGGATGGGGATGCGCCGTGAATTGCTCGAAATCCGCGAGCTTCTGAGCTTCCCGGCGTGAAAGCCTCCATTTACAGGATATAATCTAAGGCTTGTCGGCGTGTAGCGCAGCCTGGTAGCGCACTTGCATGGGGTGCAAGGGGTCGCGAGTTCGAATCCCGCCACGCCGACCAATAAAATCAACGGGTTAGCTCAGAAACGAGCTAACCCGTTTTTCTTTCCAGAGCCCGTGGGGTAAACGTTGGGGTAAACAGACTCAGCGCTGCTGGTTCTTCAACGGATCAGAAGAACGCCCACGACGGCAGGAATCACAATCCTGGCCTCCGCGACTTCCCCGTTCTTGGTTTTGTGGTGGTCAAGCAACGATGATCCGTTGCCTGTGCGGCTTGGCGCCATCCACGTTGGTTCGCCGACGAACGGCAATTTCTTGCCAGACTGTCGCTACACCCCGCGCAGCACACTGAATTCGCGGAAAAGCCGTGCCGGCAACGGCGTCTGCAAGCGCCAGACGATGCTCATGGGCCGGTCGCCCTCAGCAGACTCCAGCGTGACGGGGCCGCAGGCGCGGTAGGCCTCACCTTTGCGCGGTCTCACGAACAGTTGGAACTGCCATCCGTTGGTTGCGCTGTCGAGATAGCGCCGACCGCCAAGCGTGTCCGGGCCTGCGCTGTTCTGGGATTGCCAGTGAAAGCGCTCGGCGCTGATCGCATAGTCGTGATACGCGATGCGGTCGTGGTAGCCCTCGCTCTTGTCGAGCGTGACGAACAGCAGCTCGGTCTGGCGGCTGAGCAACGACAAGGTGCCGGCCTGGAACGGCACGCGGCGCGATGCCGTCAGCCAGCGCACCGCCGTGAGGATTTCGCGTGCACCGTAGCCAGCATGCAGGCACAAGGGCGTGTCTTCGAGACCGGGCACAGGATGCGCGCCCAAGGTGCTGCGGGCCTGCAGAAGGGCAGACAGCTCCACCAGCTCGGCCGTGATGGCTGGGTGACCCTCCATGCGCTCCAGGAAGGCTTCATGTCCCGCGGCCTGCTCGTGGCGTCCATCGATCTGATAGGCCAGCATCTGCACACCCAACGCGTCCTCTGCACTGATTGCTGACGAACTCCATTGGTGCGAACCCACAGCGGCCATCACATCGAGTCGGCGCGGATCATCCACATGCAGCAGATCACCGAAACGGCGACTGAAGTAGTCCTCTTCAGGTCCTGGCTCTGTGACGATCAGGCCCGCATCACGCTTGAGCGCTGTCCATCCGCTGCGGCCTTGTCCGGTCCCGGTGCGGTAGATGTCTTCCAGTTCCAGAGCCTGGTCGTGCAGGAAGTCGGCCAGTTGAATGGCCGATCGGCCACGCAGCGCGGCATAGGTTTGCAGCTCGGTCTTCAAACGGCGCCAGTTCTGCGAGGTCAGGGATCGCAGGCCTTGCAGCACCTGTTCTCGCGTCTGGCGCTGCAGGTGAATGTGGCAGCCGGGCGGCAAGCTGCCGAAGCCGTTCTCAACGCCGTCCACCAGCTCACGTCGCGACAAGCCGGTCAGGCTCGACAACATGCGGTCAAGCCGGAACTCGGCCCGGTGCTGGCCAACGAAGTCGAGCACCAGGCAGCTCTCCTTGCCGGGTGCCAACCGCAGGCCGCGCCCGATCTGTTGCTGGAACAGCACCGGGCTTTGCGTGGGGCGCAGCAGCAACAGCGTGTCCACCATCGGCAAGTCGATGCCCTCGTTGTAGAGGTCCACCGTGACCAGCGCGCACAGCTCGCCACTGAGCAAACGCTGCGGCGCACGTCGACGCTCTTCGGGTGCCGTCGTGCCAACCACACAAGCCGCTGGCAGACCCGCGCGGTTGAGCCAATCGGTCATGAACTCGGCGTGCGCCACAGACACACAGAAGACGATGGCTCGCGACTGCCGCGCATCGGACGCCAGGCGGCGCCATTCGTTGATGACCAGCTTGGCGCGCACGTCGTTGCCGGTGACAAGGTTGTCCACCGCCTCGCGTTCGCCTGGCCTGTCCCACGGCACTTCCGAAAAATCGGTGGCGTCGTCGCAGGCGTAGTACTCGAACGGCGCCAGCAGCTGCAGGTCCAGCGCGTGCCAGAGTCGCAGCTCGACCGCCGGGCTACCGTCCGGGCGCGAATCGAAATACGGCGCAATGGGTTGCCCGTCGCTGCGCTCAGGCGTCGCCGTCAGCCCGAGCAACACACTGGGGCGAACGGCCTTGGCAAAAGCGTCGAACCGATCGGCCGCCAGGCGGTGGCACTCATCCACCACCACCGTGTGCCAGTGGTCGGCGCCGACGGTGGCCACCAGGTCGCGGCTGGTCACGCTGTCGATGGTGGCGAACAGGTGGTCCCAGCGCTCGGGTTGATGACTTCCCGTGAGCAGATCGCCGAACTCGGGATCGCGCAGCACCTCGCGGTAGGTGCGCATGGCCTGGCGCAGGATTTCCTCCCGGTGGGCCACAAACAGCAGGCGAGGGCGCCCACCCTCGATGCGGCAGGTGTTCCGGTAGTCAAACGCGGCCACCACAGTCTTGCCCGTGCCGGTGGCCGCCACCAGGAGGTTTCGGGTCCGACCGTGGGCACGCTCGGTGTTCAGCTGCTCCAGCATTTCCAGCTGATAGGTCTTGGGCTGCAGGTCGAAGAAGCTGATCGTGGCAGAGGGTTCGCCGCCAAACGACTCGCGACCCAGCGCCGCCGCCAGGGCCTGCCGGTGTTCGACGTTGTCCGGGTCGTAGCGCTGAAACTCGCTGTCTGCCCACAGCGTCTCGAAGTGGGCCACGGCGCGGGCAAACAGCGCCTCCTGCGCGCGCTGGGTAAGCTTGACCGTCCATTCCAGTCCACCGGTCAGTGCGGCCCCCGAGAGGTTGGCGCTGCCAACGTATGCCGAACCAAAGCCGGTCTTGCGCTGGAACAGCCAGGCCTTGGCATGCAGGCGGGTGCGTCGGCCATCCAGCGACACGCGGACCTCGCACCCAGGCAGACGCGCGAGTTCGTCCAGCGCGCGAGCCTCCGTCGCACCCGTGTACGTGGTGGTGAGGATGCGCAGCCGGGTCTTCGGTGGCGCCTGCCCATCTTGCTGCGCACCCTTGGCCGTGATCTGCTGCAGCACATCCTGCAGCTTGCGCACACCGGAGACGGTGATGAAACTGACCAGGATGTCCACCTGATCGCTCGATGCCAGCTCGCGACGAATCTCCTGCAGCAGCGACGGCGAGCCTTTGCCGGCCGTGAACAGCCAAGGCACGCCCAGTCCTATCTCTGGTGACACCGGGAACTGCTGGTCGCGCTGCACGGCTCTCAGGACCCGTAACGGTGGTGCGACCAGGTCCACTACTTCGCCAGCCGCAGAGGCACCGTCTGCGCCGTTTTCTGCGAGCCGCTGACGCAGCATCACCAACAAGCCATTCACCAGTTCGAGCTGTCGCTTCGCTTTCTCGGCCTCGTCGCCGGACACATCGTCGAGGATGGTCGAAAGCTGGCGGGTGATGACATCAGCCAGGAACTCGGCGGCTCTACCCTTGAGTGCCGACACATCAGCTCGTGTCGGATCGATGTCTGCCAGCGATCGGGCAAGCCCCTCGGTCAACAGCAGGTCATACAGACCATCGGGCAATGCCATCGTTGTCCTTGCAGTCAGTTGATCGGGCGCGTGCCACGGCAGGCCGGGTAACCGGTGCAGCCCCAGAACTCGTTGCCGGCGTTGGCACCGCGTTTGGCGGTGCGCCGAACCATGGGTTTCGCGCACAGAGGACAAGCCAGCGCCTCGGCTGATGGTGCAGGGGAGTGCGCCACCGGAACAGCAGGCTTCTGGACAGGGGAGCGCTCAGCGCCCGCTTGCGCTTGCCGCAACAGCCCATGCAGCCTCGGTCCATCGACCAGCGTCACATTCCGACCGCTCGCAAAACTGATCGCCTCATCGGTGAACCGCCCCGAGGTCACCACGAACCCGCCGGTGGCACCCTTGGCGGCCATCACCCCGTACAGTTCGCGCACCACGTCCACTCCGACCTTGTAGGCGCGCCACTGCTTGCACTGCACGAGAAACTTCTCGCCGCCGTTCTTGCCCGGCTTGGTGAGCACGAGGTCAATGCCACCGTCGGCACCGCCGCCCCCGGTTTCCACTACCTGGTAGCCCTGCAACCGAAAACCTTCCCCCACGAGCATTTCGAACTCGCGCCAGCTCATGCCATCGAGCGCGTCGGTCGCCTTGCTCCTGGCCACATCAGCCACCAGGTTCTTTCGCTCTCGGCGCCGCCAGGCAGACGTGACCGCACCCAGCACGCAAATGAATGGAACGATGTACTGACCAACAGTGGCCAGCGATTTCCAGATGGACTGTGTGACCATCGCGCCCATTTGACCGGGCTGTGTGGGCGCCACCACCGGTTGAAATGCGATGTGGTGAAGCGCGAAGTAGCTCACCACCGCGAGCAGCACGCCGGCCCACCAGGGCAGCATCGCCACCAATTCCAGCAGGTCATCGGCCGTGCTGGTTCTCTTGCGTCTCGCCATTCTTGATTCCTCCCTTGATGACACTGCTGCCTGGCAGCCATTTGCTGGCGCTCAGCCTATCCTGCCATCCATCCTATCCGTCTCTCCTCTATTGCAGCTGACGGGGTCGGACTGTCCGACCCCTGCTTTCCGTGACTTGGCGAAGCGGCCAACCAGCGGGGCAATACAAAGGTAGGTGATCTGCAGATCGGCTTCATCTGTCAAGCTGCTTGACAACTCTTCTGCAGAAGAAGCACACCCCGATACAGCCACACTCTGCTCCCCACACCTGACCTCCATTCACGCAGCGCGGCCTCTGTGGCCTCATGCAGCGCAATCTTTTCACCCGTGCAAATCACACGTATGCTTTCCGCTCAGCGCTGGGACGTTGTCATTGCCTGTGCTGAACTCATGGCCTGCAATCAGAATGCCCTTGAGCACATAGCTGATCTCTGCGCGGCTGACGCCGAGCCCCGCCACACGGCTGCGATCACGCACGCGCTTGCCGGTAGGAATGTGGAAGGCCGACGAAGGCTGGTCCCGTAAGGGGTGAGCTGTTTGCGATCTTGGTGCAGCGTGATCCGCGAAACGGAGAGATCACAGATGTTATTCGTTTAATATTTGTCTATGGGAGATCGTTGCTGTCTCCGACGGAAATTTGCAGTTGCACCCCTATGAATCCCCCCTTCGTTGATTGGGGAGTACACTTAGACCGTTACTAAGGAGGGTTTTATATGGCCGAACCACGTGCATTTATCAGTTTTGACTTCGATCACAATAGCACTGAGAAGATGCTCTTCGCTGGGCAAGCAAAGAACGCGCGCACGCCGTTCTCCATTCAAGATTGGTCTTCGAAGTCATCGCTTCCCCAGGCGCAGTGGGAGGCGCTGATCAAGGACAAGATCAACAAGTGCAACATGCTGATTGTCCTAGTAGGCAAGACCATGGCGAGTGCCACTGGCGTTGCCAAGGAAATCAAAATGGCCAAAGACCAGGATGTTCCGGTCTTTGGCGTGTACGTCGGGGGTGCCGACTCTTCCAGCAGTCTTCCTGACGGGCTTCAGCGAAATCGCACAATCTCATGGGACTGGGAAAAGATCGCATCCGCGATCGACCAAGTTATGGGGGAAGGAAAGAACAAGTCGTAGATTCGCCCGTCTCTTCTTGTGTCAGATGCACGAGCGAAATCACTCACATTATTAGTTCATATGAATTTCGTGAAGATGCGAGTCGCGTATTTCAAAAAAGGGCGTGAAACAATAAAGTTGACAATTACGCCCCGATAATAAGTCTGCCGAAAGCACCGCTGGCCGGGCCGTCATCCATTACGGGGACGGGGGCTAAGAACATGGGGCAAACAGTTGTGAGGGAAAAGGGATGATTCGTGCTGCGGTATTGATCGGGGTAAACCGGGTGAGGGGGTTGCCGGCGCTGAATGATGCCGTGCGAGGCGCCAGGCGGATGCATGAGTGGGTCCTGGCCCAAGGCTTTGCCCCCGACCACGTGGTACTCATCACCGATGAGAGCGGGCCGGTGGCCGCGTCAGGCGTGCAAGTTGCGATCAAGCGCCTACTAGACCCTATGGCCGGCATTGAGCAGTTGCTGATCTATTTTGCTGGCCATGGGCTCAATATCAATTACGGTGAGTTCTGGCTGCTGAGTCAGGGGCTGGAATGGCCGACCGAATCCGTGGACGTGGCCCGCAGCGCGGTACTTGCCCGCTACAGCAGCGTTCCCCATGTGATATTTATCTCCGACGCCTGCAGAACGGCCGCAGCCGGAGTGCAGCAGCAACTCATCACTGGTTCGCCGATATTTCCTATGGTCGCCAGTGGCGGGATTGAGAAAGCGGTGGATCAGTTCTTCGCCTGCACCCTGGGCAATCCGGCACTGGAGGTTCAGGCCCAAGATGCAGCCAATGCGGGTACCTTCGTAGCACTGTACACAGAAGCCTTGTTGGCAGTACTCGACGGCGACGAGCCAACAATCATCGAGGTGGCCGGCGACGGTGAGATGCCGAAGGGGGTGATCCGTCCGTGGCCCCTCAAGCATGTGCTGCGCGAAAGGGTGGGCAAACTTCTCGTCGAACGCGGTCTACACACCCGGGCCTTTCAGACGCCAGATGCGCGCATCTCCTCCGACCCGCAATTGGCGTGGATCGCTCGGCTAGCGCTCACCCCGCCGCCTGGACCGGTATCACGCAATAGTGATGTGCTGAATTTCAGTGTCAGGGCGACGCGCAACTTTGGACGAGTCGGCTCAGATCAGTCCGCGCCCAGCTTGCCGAACTGGGCTGATGCGACGCTCGACACCCTGCTTGGTCGACGGAGGCTTCCGGCCTTTTCGGCCAACCCATCCGAGGCCAAGGAAATCGTCAAGCAGGCCCAGCGCCAAAGCGAGGAATTCGCTCCCCTATGTTTTGACACCCGGTGCGGCATCAAGCTGCGCGGTGGGAAGGCCATGGAGGCGATCTGCCCCGGCGCGCACGTAGAGTGGGTCGTCGAGGGCGAGATCCTGCGAGCATTTCCCCAGTCACCCCAGGCCAATGATCGGGTCCTGTTGATCTTCGAGGATGGCTCCGGCGTGATGGTGCCATTGCTGCCTGAGTTCATCGCAGAGCTGTCTTTCGACAACGGCCAGTGGGTGGGCCTCGCTTACGAGGCTTCCGAGAACTCCCAACTCCACGAGTCCGATTTGGCGAAACGAGTCCAGGATCGCTATCTGCGCGAATTCGTGGCGGCGGCGGTTGAGCGCGGAATCTTCCAGCCTAACCGAGGCACTCTGACCGCGCTCTCCGCGCGATTGCTGAAAGCACCAGCTCCCGATCCAATGCTATTGCTCTATCTTGCATACGCCCTTGACGATGTTGGGATGGTGGGGCAACTTCGCGATCTGCTTATCGCGTTGCGGGCTAGTGGAATTCCCCTTCTCTTCGACATGGCGCTTCTGGTCAGCAGGCCAGGAGAGGGTTTGGATGAGTTGAGCGCCATATCACCAGGTATGCCCCTGCTCGCTCGCGGCTGGGCTGGTCTCGCCGCTCGGGGCGGGAAACTTTCCGAAGAACTGAGCAACATTTCGCGGATGCGCCATCCAACCATGTGGTCCCACTTTACGTCAGAGGCCGTCCATATCATTCGACAACAACTGCGTCCACCGGAGGTTCATCATTATGCGTGATTTGGTTTTTGTTCATGGCCGTGCCCAGCAGCATAAAGATTCCATGGCTCTTAAAGACGAGTGGATTTCCGCTTGGGCCGATGGCCTGAAAAAGAACGGACTCTCTGTGCCGCTACCCCATAGCCAGATTCATTTTCCATACTATGGCGACACTCTCGACCAGTTGGTGGCAGGCAAGTCGCCCGAGGATGCAGCCAAGATTGTCGTCCGAGGGGTCGCCCCCGGGGCTGGCGGCGAACTCTCGCTGGAAGAGAAGGCTTTCATTGAGGCTGTACTGCTTGAATCGGTGGAGCACTTCGAGAAGGATCCGGAAGGCGCGATTCAGCGTGCCCTGCCACCGGGCGCGATCATCGAAAAGGGGGTCCTCAACTGGGGATGGGTGCAAGCCATTCTGGAAGTGCTTGACAAGCACGTCCCTAGCGCGAGCGGCATGAGCGTGGCATTGGCTACGCGGGATGTCTACCAGTACCTCACCAACGACGTCACCCGCACCGTGATTGATACAGGAACCGCATCAGCGATCCCGGAAAACAAGGAAGCTGTGGTCGTTTCACATTCACTTGGCACAGTGGTCGCGTACAACGTACTACGGCAGAACTCCCAAAAGCAGCGCTGGAAAGTGCCACTCTTCGTGACGCTGGGGTCGCCGCTGGCTGTCGCGGTCATCAAACAGAAACTTGCCGGCATCAAGCCACTCGGCTTCCCGGCGAATGTGGCAGCGTGGTTCAACGCGATGGATGAGCGAGATGTGGTCTCCCTGTACCCACTAGACAAGGAGAATTTTCCGCTTACTCCCGCCATCGACAACAACACCGATGTGCACAACGGCACGTCGAACGCCCACGGCATCTCGGGCTATTTAGGTGACAAAGTAGTGGCAAAGAGGATCTACGACGCGGTAATAGCGGAGGCCTGAGTTATTCGGTTTCCCCACCCTTAGCCCCATCACCAAGGAGTTACCTCGTGCGCATAGCTCTAATTGTCGGGATCAACTATTACGACCATGGAAATCCTCTTTACGGATGTGTCGATGATGCACATGCTGTGAAGGCGATCCTAAATCGCCATGGCGATGGATCGATCAACTTCGATTGCAGAATTTTTACAGGAACCGGACCAACGGATCGAGTTGATCGGTCTCTCCTGAAAGACAATGTGATGGAGCTTTTTAAAGAACCTGCCGAAATTGCCCTCTTTTATTTTGCCGGTCATGGGCACATTGAAGCCACCGGTGGCTACTTGCTGTCAACGGATTCTCGGCGTGGCGATGAAGGGCTGTCGCTTTCCGAGGTCTTGACGATAGCCAATCAATCTCCAGCACGGAACAAAATAATCATTTTGGACAGTTGCCACTCAGGTATCGCTGGAACACTTCCATCCGCACAAGGTCTTGCCAGCTTGGCTGAAGGCTTGACGATCCTTACAGCTTCATCCGCCGAGCAATATGCAACAGAAGAAAACGGCAGAGGTGTTTTCACTACATTGTTAGTGGACGCCCTTCACGGAGGAGCGGCCAATCTCACCGGCGACATCACTCCGGGAAGTATCTACGCGCATGTTGATCAATCTCTTGGTTCCTGGGGGCAGCGCCCCATTTTCAAGACCAATGTTAGGCAATTCGTATCCCTGAGAAAAGTGCTCCCGCCGATCCCCCTTGACGAGCTTCGGCGGATTATAGAATTTTTCCCTGGGCGAGGCCACGAGTTCCAACTTGACCCGACGTTTGAGCCGGAGATAAAAGGTAGGGATCCGGGAATGCCGGATCCGATTCCCGAGAACACCAGACAATTTGCTATTCTGCAACGATACAATCGCCTGAATCTTGTCGTCCCTGTTGATGCACCGCACATGTGGCACGCCGCAATGCAAAGTAAATCATGCAGGCTCACGGTTCTAGGTGAGCATTACCGCAGCCTTATCGAAAAGCAACGCATATAGTTCCAAAGTTAGTCCAAAAATCGCCGCAATGAAAATTTTTCTGTCGCACCAAAAATTGGATTCAACAATCGCCGTCGAGGTTAAGAGTCATCTGAAATCAAGACACAATATCGATTGCTATCTCGATCTGATTGACCCAAAAATCAAAGATGGCGAGGATATAGCGGCGCATGTGAAAGAGGAGTTGGGTCAATGTACGCAGCTGCTCGCGATAGTCACTGAGGCGACCAAATTATCATGGTGGGTGCCGTGGGAGATTGGAATTGCCACGGAAAAGGACTACCCACTGGCAACATTCGGACGAAATGTCGCACTCCCAGAGTATTTAATGAAATGGCCATACCTCAAAAATCTGACTGATCTTGACACATATGCTGTTGTATCAAAAGAGTCAGCTAGGCGCGTGACGACTGCAGCCTTGGATTCCGTCTCGTTGGAGTCCTTCGTCTATAGGCGGGATGCAACAAAACATTTCTACCAAACTCTGCGCAGAAGACTCGGTCAGTAATTTGGTCATCCATTTTTAGGAAAATGCTTTACTTTCAGTTGTTCCGAGAAAGTCGAGCAATCTGAATTCGCCTATCTCGCACCAGCTACGGGAGCTATTGACTTTGCCCAACCTTAGCAGCACTGCTTCTTACACCCCGCCCTCCACATTGGCGCCTTCCCGGGGGGGGGGGGGAGCTGCAGAGGAGAGTTCTGGCTATTGGCCGAGAAAAATGCTTCTCTCCTCAGAGTTACCCCCTTTTGCCAGGGACTTTTCTGTTAACCCAGTGGCGAATACGCAATCAGTGAAGTGATTGTTTCGAAACCACTCGGGCTTAAAATATCCTTCAAAGCGGACTCGAACAAACTGCACTCCGTCAAAAATGATCTCTTTCTCCGGAGTTCCCATGTCTAAGGTACCAGCGTCCGGCGGCATGCTTCTCTGAACGATCCAACTGTCTTCCATGATCGACACATCTGAGGAGGACAGGATGTCATTTGGGGGCAAGCGAGAAAGAAAACGGAGCCCCGCTGCCCCGCTGAGGTCCAGCTGCGCTCCTCGGAATTTGCTGTTCAAGAACTCGACGTCCATCATCTGTGTTCCGTCGATGCGCAGGAACCATATGTCAGCATTCACGATACGAGATCGCGCCAGGCTCATGCCCTCCTTGTTTGAGGTCGGTCCGGCCCCGAACAGCAAGCCAGCCATCCGTACACGATCTAGCCTGAGATCGCTGATATCGCCCGTGGCATAGGTAGTGTTCGCCCAAAGCGTATCGGTCAGACGCCCACCCTTCCACCGAATCTGAGGCACATGGACACGCCATTCCTTTTGCCGGCCTAACTCAGCTGCATTCAAGGCTTGCCAGCCGTTGACGCGAACGGTAGCGGCACGCCCGGGGTCCTCTGCAATTCTGCGTAGCCGGTCACTGAGTCCCGGCGCGGTGCCCAAAGACTCCACTCTGTTGCGAACCTCATCACCGGACCAAGCAATAGTCGCTTCGCCAATGTCGGCGATCAGTGCGTCAACGCGGCGGCTCATGTTCAGGGCATTTACTCGGTCCACGGCGAATTGCATCATGGCAACAGCAGCGACGATGACTAGCATCGCGCCACCGGCGCGGACGCCAAGCTTGGTGCGGCGGCGCTTCGCTGCCCTGCGGATTTGTTCCCCGAGTCCATGATTAACAGCATCCCAAGGCAGCCGCTGAATGTCCCTGAGCAACCGCTCTAACGCATCCGGGAGGCGGCTGCCGGTATCGCGCTGCACAACAAAAACAGACATTCCACTTGCAAGGGCATGCTGTACCTCTGCATGGCACCAACTACTCCGTGCCGAGGTTTCGGTTAGAAGCAAAACCAAGCCATCCTGGCGTTCAAGTTGAACATTCAGATCTCGGACGAAATCGTCACCTACAAGCACTTCCTTGCGATCAATCCAAACGCTACATCCCTGTCTCTCCAAGGCCACGGACAAGATGTCAGCAGCATCTTTGTCACTGCGCGAATAACTGACAAAGAGTCGAGGGCGAAACAGTTGAAGTCCCATAACTACCGCCTAGCATTGTTAGACAGAACGTCAAGTGGCTTGCATCGATGAAGCCAACGGCTGCACTGCCAACTGTACTTCCTTCGTCTTGAGGAAGGCCGACAAGGGATGAGCGCAAGGTTGCCGTTCGGCGACAGCCATCGAGTAATCTTGAACCCGGACTTCCACTTTTGATTGGTACGTCTACAGGGGGAAGGTCATCCGAACTAGAGTCAGGCACTGGACTGCGCCAGTTGGTGGCCAGTACGGCCGCTCTGGAGCGAAGGCCGGATGCAGCTGATTAACGCTCCATATCGACAGAGGGCCTGGTTTTCACAATCTCTCGCGTCTGCACCGGGGCGGGCGGTTGTTTGTCCCGGCGCGCAATCTCGCGCTGAATCCGAGGCCAGACCTCTTTGAGGTACGCCGATTCGCCGATGAACCGCAGGATGTGTTTGGCCAGTTCCCGGTCCTCCGGAAGATCGGATGCCTGCAGCGCATTCTTGATGTGCCCCCACGCCTGGAATGCCCCGTCGTGGCTGCGCTCGTAGCTTGCACCTGACTTGACCTGCGGCGCGTCACGCTGGCTCAACCGCCCGTCCTGCCGCGCCTTCACCTGCCAGATGCGTTCATCCCGGCGGTTCGCCCCGCGTGAGGCCTGTCGCGTCGCCTCCGCCTCCACGCCGTACCCGCGCAGCTGCTCGGCAAAGGTCTCGCGCCAGCGGTGCAGGTCGGTCTTGCGCGGGTTCAGTCGCTTGCCGGTGATCGACTCGGCTTTCACGCTCAGATGCACGTGCGGGTTGGCCTGGTGCTCGTGCAGCACCATCACGTAGTGGTGGTCCCTCAGCTCGCGCCTCGCAAACCCGCGCGCGGCCGCCAGCACGATCCGCGCATCGGTGCCCTGCGGCATCGACAGCATGATGTTGAAAGCTTCGCGCCGGTGGCTGGTCTCCGGGATCAGCGATCCACTCACGCGCCATTGTTCGGCGAGGTCGTGCATGGCCTCCTTGCCCTGGCTCACAACGCCCCGGTCGTCCTCCATGCGCAGCTGCCCGTTCTTGCAGATGTAGCGAAAGTGCGCTGCGATGGCGCCCATGCCACGGCCACCCCCGGTGACCTTCACCATCACCTGCGGCGCCCGCCGCATCACGGTGGCGGCGATGCGCTGGCGGATCATGGCCGCACTAGGCCGGTTCGGGTTGTTCAGGCGCGGCGTGGTATCCGGTTTGACGATGCGGCTGGGCGGGTAGAACAGCCGCTCGCCCCACTGCACCAGCACGCCGTCGATGGATGTGCCAGTCGTCATAGGGTGCGTCGGGTGGCCCGCAGCTCGGCCACCAGCTGTGCTGCCACAGCCAGGTGGCCACGGATGTCCTTGTTCAGCGTATCGATGCCAGGCCGATATCGGTCCAGCTCCTGCGACGCACCGGGCTTGACCGTGCGCATGATGCGCAGGAAGTCGCTGAGGTCGGTGCTGATGACGGCCAGCCTGTTGGTGGAGGCCTGCAGCGCGGCCACGGTCTGGGCGTGGTTCGTGGGCGGCGGAGCGCCTTCGATGAGGGAGGCCACATAGAGGCTCTTCGAGACATCGGCGGTGCGGGCCTGCATGTTCATCAACGTGACGTGCGCGGCGGGCAGACTCAGCGTGACCTTGACGACCCGCTTGTCGCGCACCATGGTCACGAGTTTCCGGTCAGGTGCCTGGTCGCCGGACTTCAGCGTAAGGTAGGCCAGCACCGCCTGGCGCACCAGGGCCGCCGGGGTCATCTGGTACAGCTGAGCGTGGTTCTGCAACGGCGTGCGTAGGCCGCGTAGATCGATGGTCACCCGGTCACGCTGAGGCTTTCCCATGGCCGACCTCGGCACGGACGGGTGTGGTTTCGGGAGCCAGTCTGGCGGCCAGTTCGGCGACACGCTGGCGCAAGGCCAGCAGCTGATCTTGGGGGAGGGCGTGAATGCCTCCCGACCGGTTCAGCCGCTGCAACGCGGTGTCCAGCCGGTCACAGAGCCCGGTGGCGCGGGCCAGTGCCTGCGCCATCTTGTCCGGGCGCGGGGGTGTTGGTGCCGGCCTGTCAGCTGGGGGCACAACCACGCGAGCCGCATCACGCAGGCTGGCCACGGCCTCGCGGGTGATGGGCTCCGAACCAGAGACAAGCGCCGCGACTTGCTCCGGCTGTTCTTCGTGCAAGCGACTGAGTTCGTGGAGCGTGCGCGGGGATTCGCAGCGCCCGCTCCTGAGCGCCTGTTCGAGCACGGGCGGCAGGCTGAGCAGGGCGAGGTGGTGTGCCACTGTGCTCAGGTCCATGCCCAGCTGGCGGCCGACCTCGGCGTTGGATTCACCAGCATCCACCCGCAAGCGGATGAACTGCGCGAGTTCGAGCGGGGAGAGGTTCTGCCGCTTCAGGTTCTCGGCCACCTGGTCGTAGGCATTGCGAACCTCGACCGCGAAGATGACGGGCACGGTGGTCAGCCCAGCCTGGATGGCGGCCCGCCAGCGCCGGCTGCCAAAGCGGATCAGATAGCGACCCTTGTCGTTCCGGTCGCTGACCACGATGGGCTGCAGCATGCCGCGTTGGGCGATGTCCTGCGCCAGTTCCTCGATGGCCTCCGCTGAAAATTCCTTGCGCGGGTTGTCCGGGTCTTCGTCCAGCTGGTCGACAGGCACCAGCAATGCCAGTCCCGTTGGCACGGGTTTGCCCTCGAACAGGTCCAACTGATCGAGACTCAGTCCAGGGGACTTGCGATTGGCAAGGAAGTTGGAAAGCGCGCCCATGATCTATCGCCGAAGGTGACGACGACCACTCTAGGAGGCAGAGCAGGCTGGTGGCGCGCTGGATTCGGGCTGAAATCAAGCGGGGAAGGCGGCGGTCTTGGCCGCGATGACTTGGTGGCAATGTTCCGATTTACCGTCGAATGTTTGGATTCGACGAAACAACGGAACATTTCTTCGAGAAGCTTGATCGGGTCAAATGCATCAAATGCTATTCTCTGTGTCCTAAGGACACAGAGAATAGCATTTGAACGGGTCTAATTTTTTTGCCACGCATCTGCCATCAGTGATGAAGGCCATCCAGCAAAAGCTGGGCAACTGGGAGCGTCCGGTCGTGACCGACTACGAGCTGGCTGTGCTCGTGACTTCACAGATGGCGCATCTTGAAGAACGGCCAACCCTTCGCCTATATGAGGAGGTCGTCGACAGCCTGAGTTCCTTTGGCCTGATCTCCCCAAGCAAGGATTTCAAGCCATGGACGGTGTACCACCTGTTTGGGCGCGCAAAGCCGAAGGCCATGGAGGTCGCGTGTGCGGCAGACCCCTTTGCCTACATCTCTCACCTCAGTGCCATGGAGTTCCACGGGCTGACGGACCAGTTCTCCAAGATCCTGTACCTGACCACGCCACCCGACACCGAGTGGAAGGAACTGGCCAAGGACCGGATGCTGAAAGACTTGCGTGAGCACATGGAACCCTTTCAGAAGGCCAAGTTGCCACTGCTCAGGCGCCCCGTCTTTGATCGCGTCGAAGGCATGCGTGTCGAGCTCATGCGTCGCTCCAGCCGGGGGGCATTCAAGGCCATCAAGTCCCCCACGATCCGGGTCGCCATGGTCGGCAGGGCTTTCCTGGACATGGTGCGTGAGCCGGGCAACTGTGGCGGGATGCAGCACGTCGTGGACACGTACCTCGAACATGGCGCCAGGTACCTGGCGCTCATCGCCGAGGAGGTGGAGCAGCACGGCAACGCGGTTGAAGAAGTCCGTGCGGGCTACCTGCTCGACGAGGTCTGCCGGCTTCAGCACCCGCTGGTGGACGGCTGGACATAGAAGGCCCAGCGCGGTGGCTCCAGGCTGCTGGACCCCCTCGGGGAGTACGTCCCCCATTACTCGGAGAAGTGGAAGCTCTCGATCAACGTGGCGTCCCTGATGCCCGGGGGGGCGGAGGACGCTTCGTAAACAAGATCGACAACCAGGGGGCACCGCGCAGGGGAAAGGAGAGCGCTGTGTTGATCCGAACTTTGACCCCAGGTCGTTCAGGCCTCGGGTCGGTTCTCGAAGAAAAAGCACTCGGGCAGGAAAGCTGGTGCAATGTAGTCGATGTCCTTGGCTGATACGCCGCAGGCAAAGAAGCTCTCCTGCCAGTGCCGGACAACATCGACCAGACGGTCGATTTCCGCACGCGCGTCGGCCGCAGACAGACCAAACCGCCCGGCCTGCGAAATCAGGTTGTAGATGCTCGCCGTGCGGCCGTGGTCGCCAATGCTCAAGGCCAGGTCGCGCCTCTCCAGGCTGACCACGGGCGAGGGCACCAGATCGTAGGCGGGCGACAACCGCCATCCCTTCTGCCTGTGCAGCAGGGCGTGGTTGCGGGGGTGGTCGTCGTTGTTGGTCACGGCCGCGTTGAAGACCATGCGCCGGAACAGCTCCGTGCAATCGGCCTCTGGCTTGTCGGACCAGCGCCGCAGGTTGTCGGCCAGCAGCGGATAGGACCAGCGCTCCCGGTCCAGGTGGCTGTCACCACAGTCGAGGACGGTCAGCCCGCTGACGAGGCCGAAGCGCAGATAGCCCTGGTTGGTGTGTTCACGGTCGAAGCGCTGCACCATGAGCACATCGCTGGCGCCCACCGCCTGCAGCCGAGCCTGCGCGACGTTCAGGCCACAGCGGCGTGCGAGGTCGAGGGTCGCGAATTCGACGCGCTGCAGATTGAAGCGATCGTCGCGTGCGGGAAACTTGCCGAGCCACAGGCTCTGCGCGTCCTCGATCGTGGCCTTGGGGCGCGCCCCGCCCATGCTGGTGCCAGGGTCGAGCTGTTCGAGCAGATGTGCAGCCACTGGTCGCCCGTCCTCAATCGCCTGGGTCGCCGCGATCAGTTCGGCCAGCTGGTGCGTGCGGTTGTAGGTGCGCCTCGGTGCGGGGGGATCCACCTTCAGTCCGAAGCTCAGGCAGCCCGCCCCGTCTTGTGGTCCGTGCAGCAGGTAGTCGATCTCCTGAAGGTCGGCGGCGTTTCGCTGCAGGGTGTGCTCGATCACACGCCGACCCCAGGCATCGGGGCTGGCGTCTCGCACTGCTCCTGGGATTCCCTTGAGCTGCGTGAACTCGTACACCGTCCTTGCAAGGGGAAGCCGAAATGGATCGAGCGCGACGGCGTCAGGGCGTTGCAGGTAGCGGTCGCCGTACCGGAACCGCCCGATCCGCACCCCGTCGGACAAGGTCTGCACCTTGAGCAGCGCGGCAGGCACCGTTTCCAGGGTGCCGGGCAACTGGATGTAGACGTAGGCCTGGCGTTCAGAAGTCATAGCTTTCGCTGGGCTTCGTGGACCTGCCCGCCCGCGCCGGACGGCGCGAGGATTCGAGTGCCTTGCCGTGCAGGTCGGTGTCGGGGTCGGCGACAGCGTCCAGCGTCTTGTCCAGGCCCAGCGCCCAGAGCACGGTGAAGCACACGCCGACCGCTGTGCCCGGCCGGCCGAGCTCCAGCGCGGTGAGGGTGTTGCGGTTGATGCCTGCCTTGCTGGCCAGATCGGCAACGGACCAGCCCCGCCGGATGCGTGCGGTCCGGATGCGCTGTCCCAGCTGCGCCACCTGTTCGACCACCTGCGGCGGCGTTGAAAAGTTGCTCATTTAGATGGGCGTTAATGAATTTAATGCTCATCATAATAGGCAAATATCAATCGGATGGCAACGCTGTAGTATCAGTTTTGATGCTTTAAGTAGGCGCAATGATGGATAACGCCCAGTATGTTGGGCATCTTGTGGGGGTTCTGAAGCAAGAGGGATCGGTTATGCCGTGCCTGCCTGCGCCAAGATGGCATCAATCTGCTTCCCCAGCTTCTCCCAGGCCGCCTTCTTCTCATCGGCGAACTCGTGGTGCAGGTAGTGCCGCCGCACCCGGCTGCCGGCCATGACGTGGTTCTGGCAGCGGTCGATGATGTCGGGCAGGACGCCCAGCGCCTGCATCATGGTGGCGCCGGTGCGCCGCATGTCGTGCGGGGTCCATTCACGGTGGCTGCCGCTCTTGAGGACCAGCGCGTTGTCGTTGGCCCGGCGTGACAGGTCCTTGCGGTTCTTGAACTGGATCTGGCGGTCACCGACCTGCTTGGACACGGTCTTGACGCAGACGTGGGTCTCTTCCTTGAGGTTGCGGGCCGGGAAGCAGTAGGGCGAGGTTCCGGTCATCTCCTTGAGCGCCTGGAACTGGCGCAGCGAGAAATCCGAGAGGTAGACCCGGTGGCCTTGCTTCTTGCCCATCGGCCCCTTGACGTTCGCGACCGGGATGGTCCAGTAGCGCTCCGCCAGGTCCACGTCTTCCCAGCGCGTCATCAACAGCTCGCCAATGCGGCACAGCGTGCCCAGGCAGATCCAGACCGCCGGTTGGGTCTCGCGCTTGAGCGGGCGCTGCACCTCGTACTTGTGACCGGCCGGGGTCTCTTCGTAGTCGGCCTCCATGCGTTCGAAGATCGACTGCAGTTCCTGCAGCTCCCTGGCCGTCAGCACGCGGTCGCGCTCGTTGACCATGTCAAAGTCCTTGGAGACGATCTTGCGGATCTCGATCAGGTCGGCCGGATTGCCTTCGATCAGCAGGCCGCGCCAGGGCTGGCGCTTCTCGGCCCAGGCGAACAGCTGCACCAGGTCCTGGTGCACGCGCACGGACATGCGGTTCACGCCGCGAGCCACCATGGTCCGCAGGACCTTGCGCAGGTCGTGCTCGGTGATGCTGCGCACGGGCTTGTCGCCCAGTACGGGCAGCACGTCTTTCTCGAACGAGCGGCGCAGTTCGGCGTTGCCGTCCTTGCGAGCGACCCCATCGGCCAGCCAGGCGTCAAACATCTCCTTGAAGGGTTTGTTCTGGCTTTCTTCGGCAGCGGCCCGGGCAATCGTCGCCTCGACCGCTGCCTGGTTCTCGATGCGCTCGGCCTTTTTGTGGTCGTTGGGGTTGACGCCGGAGCGAGCCAGCTCGCGGGCCTCGTCGCGCAGACGGCGGATCTGCTCCATGGACACGTTGGGCCAGGTGCCGCACGGGTACCAGGCGATCTTGCCGTCCCACCGGAAGGCGAATTTGAGGCGGGCGGACACGCTCTGGTCGTTGGCGACCCGCACTTCGCCGATGAGTCCGTCGCCGTCACTGAGGGTGTCGCCGCGCCAATCCGGGGGCATGGCTTTGAGCTCCAGCGTCGTCCATTTTTTGCCCTTTCCCGCCTTCGGGTACCGTGTCATGAGGCCTCCATGGGGTAAACGGTGGGGTAAACAAAATAAACGCTGTCAGTGTATTTTGTGGGACGACTTGGGATCAAGTATCCTTTGTATCTATATGATTTAAAACATAAAACATCGTCCCAGGTTGTCCCAGGAAATCCCGCAAGATTTCGCGTTTTATCCTATGGGGTGCAAGGGGTAGCGAGTTCGAATCCCGCCACGCCGACCATTTATTGCAAAGCCCGTCATCTTTCGATGACGGGCTTTTTGCATTGTGCGGCTCCGTTGTTTCAGCGGAAAGCCGGAGCTTCAGGCAATGTCAATCGTGTGAAAGCCGAACGCGCCACGCCGCCGGTCGGCGAAATAGCACTCGAGCGTTTCCCTCACTGTCCGGAAGGCAATCTCGTCCCAGGGAATCTGGTCTTCGGTGAACAGGCGGGCTTCAATGGTCTCGAAGCCGGGGTTGAACTGGTCGCTCAGCAGGCGGGCCCGGTAGTACATGTGGACCTGGCCGACGCGCGACACATTCATCAGCGTGAACAGTGGCCCGAGTTCGATGCTGGCGCCGGCTTCTTCGATGGTTTCCCGGTGCGCACCTTCCGCCGTGGTCTCCCCCAGTTCCATGAACCCGGCGGGCAGGGTCCACTTGCCACGGCGCGGCTCGATGTTGCGCAGGCACAGCAGCACCTGGGCTCCGTCCTCGCCCCAGGCGGGCACCGTGCCCACCACGTTCAGCGGGTTCTCGTAGTGCACCGTGGCGCAGGCGGTACAAATGGCACGCGGCTTGGTGTCGCCGTCGTCGGGGATGCGGTAGACCACGGGAGCGCCACATTGGCGGCAGTGCTGGATCGGGCTGCGGTGCATGGCGTCAGTGTAGGGGCAAAAAAATGGGCTCCCGAAGGAGCCCATTGGGAGTCGGCGACAGCGAAAGGGTCAGGCTTTCTTGGCCGGCGCTTTGGCGGGAGCTGCCGCGGTCTTGCCGTGCTTCTCGATCAGCGCGCGGGCGGCGTCGAGCAGTTCCTTGCCGTTGAAGCCGCGCTTGTCCATGTCCTGCATCCACTCGACTTCCACCAGGCGGGCCTTGCGCTTGAATTCCTGCGCCTCGCTGGCGGGGATCGTGTAGATCGTGTTGCCCTGCTTGACGGCCGATTCGCGGCCAGGGATGTCGCCGGCCTGCTGCACCTTGCCCAGCCAGCCGGAGGTCTCGATGCCGGAATTCTTGTCGATGATGGCCTTGAGGTCCGGCGGCAGCGAGGCGTACTTGGCCTTGTTCATCGCCATGATGAAGGTGGTCGTGTACAGCGCGCCGCCGGCGGGATCGAACTCGCTGTGGAACTTGGTCAGTTCGTGCACCTTGACCGACGGCACCACTTCCCAGGGGATCACGCAGCCGTTGATCACGCCCTTGGACAGCGCGTCGGGAATCTGGGGCAGCGGCATGCCAACCGGCGTCGCGCCCAGGTAGCCCAGCATCTTGGTGATCTGGCGGGTCGGGCCGCGCACCTTGGCGCCTTGCAGGTCGGCGGCGGTCTTCACCAGTTTGTCGCGCATGTGGAACATGCCGGGGCCGTGCACCTGCAGGGCCAGCGGCTGCACATCCTTGAACTCGTCCTTGGCGACGGTCATGGTGTATTCCCAGAAGGCCTTGGAGGTGGCTTCGGCGTTGTTCATCATGAACGGCAGCTCGAACACCTCGATGCGCGGGAAGCGGCCGGCCGTGTTGCCGGGCAGGGTCCAGACGATGTCGACCACGCCGTCCTTGGCCTGGTCGTAGAGCTGCGCGGGCGAGCCGCCCAGCTGCATCGCGGGGAACCCTTCGAACTTGATGCGGCCGTCCGAGTCTTTGGTGACCTTGTCCATCCAGGCCTTGTGCATGTTCAGCCAGACGTTGGACTGGGGCGCCATGAAGGTGTGGAACTTGAGGGTCACGCTCTGCTGGGCAAAGCCGACGAGGGCCGGAGCGCCGAAGGCGACGGCGGCACCGGACTGGAGCAGGGTTCTGCGCTGGATCATGTTGTGGCTCCTGAAAAAAGGGCAGTTCAGAGACCGGTCATTCTAGGGATCGGCTGCAAGGGGTTAACCCTTGGTTGGTCACGCCACCTGCACGGTGATGCCGGTCAGGCCGTCCACACCACCGGTCATGGTGTCGCCCTTGACGACGGCCGCCACGCCCTCGGGGGTGCCGGTGTAGATCAGGTCGCCAGGCTGCAGTTCCCAGGCCGCGGACAGGTGCTCGATGGTCTCGGCGATGTTCCAGATCAGCTTGGCGACTGTGCTGCGCTGGCGGTCGGTGCCGTTGACCTGGACCCAGATCGCGGCGTTGCCGATGTCACCGGCTTCGCCGGCGGGCGTGATGGGACCGATGGGCGCCGAGTGGTCATAGCCCTTGCCGATGCACCAGGGGCGCCCCTGCTTCTTCATGTCGTTCTGCAGGTCGCGGCGCGTCATGTCCAGACCCACGGCGTATCCATAGATGTGTTGCGCGGCGTCGGCGGCCTTGATGCCGCGACCGCCGCGGCCGATGGCCACCACCAGTTCGATCTCGTGGTGCAGGTTGGCGGTCAGGCTGGGGTAGGGGATGGTCGCGGTCTGGCCTGCGTCGGCCACCACGATGGCGTCGGCCGGCTTGAGGAAGAAGAAGGGCGGTTCGCGGCCGGTGAAGCCCATTTCCTTGGCGTGTTCTTCGTAGTTGCGGCCGACGCAGTAGATGCGGTGCACGGGGAAGCGCTCGGCGCGGCCGACCACCGGCACGGACACGACGGGAGGCGGGGTGAAGACAAAGCTCATCGCGAACCTTTCAGGTCAGGGTGGGGTTGTGTGCGGTCAGAGTTGCGAGGCCGGCAGGCGCACCACCATGCCGTCCAGCTCGGGCGTGAGGCGCACCTGGCAGCTCAGGCGGCTGACGGGCTCGACCGGGCTGGCCGCGAAGTCGAGCATGTCGGTTTCGTCGGCGACCGGCTTGGACAGCTTCTCGGCCCAGGGGCTGTCGATCATCACGTGGCAAGTCGCGCAGGTCAGCACGCCGCCGCAATCGGCGTCGATGCCGCGCACGTTGGCGTCGACCGCGGCCTTCATCAGGCTCTGGCCGGTTTGGGTCTCAATGGTTTCTTCGGTCTTGTCGGTCCGGACGAACCGGATGCGGATGGTGCTCATGGGGTGTTCAATCAGTAGCGGCTGAAGTATTCGCGCCGTTCGAAATCGGTCTTGTCCTTGGCGTCCGTGTGGCGGTCGAGTTCGGACTGTTTGATGCGGCAGAAGTGCTGGACCACGGCCTCGCCCAATCCTGCCACAAGGCAGGCGTCGGCTTTCAGCGCGGCCAGCGCGTCGCCCAGGTTGTCGGGCAGTTGCGCATGGCCACTGGCGTAGGGCGACTCGGCCGCGGCCGGTGGTTCCAGGCCTTTCACCAGTCCGTCGAGTCCGGCGTGGATCTGCGAGGCCATGTACAGGTAGGGGTTGGCGGACGGTTCGCCGATGCGGTTTTCGATCCGGGTGGCGCCGTCGCCCGCAGCGCCGACCACCCGCAGCATGGCGCCGCGGTTGTCCTGGCCCCAGAGGATGTTCTGCGGCGCCAGCGCGTTCGGGCGGAAGCGGGCGAACCCGTTGACCGTGGGCGTGCACAGTGGCGCCATGCCCGCTGCGTGCGCCAGCAGCCCGGCCAGCCAGTGCGTGCCGGCATCGGACAGCGTGTGGCGGGCGCCGGACGGCGAGCTGCCCACGGCCGGCGCAGGGCGGGCGAAGGCGTTTCGGCCGGTGTCGCGCTCGACCAGCGACTGGTGCAGGTGCCAGCCGCTGGACATGATGTTCGGGAACGGTGGCCGGCACATGAAGGTGGCCAGGTAGCCCGCGCGGCGCAACGCCTGCCGCACGCCATTGCGGAACAGCACCATCTGGTCGGCGGCGGTGAGTGCGTCGGTGGCGTCGAACACGGCCTCCACCTGGCTCGGCCCCAGTTCGATTTCCAGCGACTGCAGCGGCAGGCCGAGCGCCTGCGCGGTGGCCATCACGATGCGCAGCGGTTCGTCGGCCATGTCGCTCATGGCCTCGGCCTGCAGGTTGTAGCCGGGATGGATCATCTGCACCGCGGGCGGCAGGCCGGGCCAGGCAGCCAGCTCCGGATCCAGCTGCGGCGATGCGTCGGTGATGCGGTAGATGTGGAACTCGACCTCCAGCCCGGTCTTCAACCCGAAGCCGGTCACCCCCAGGGTCGACAGAGCCTGCTGCAGCACGCGGCGGCTGTCGAGTTCGACCGGCCGGCCATCGGGGTACCAGGGCTGGCAGCGCAGCCAGCCCGTGCCCTCGGCCCAGGGGAGGACCACAAAGCTCGCCGGGTCGGGCAGCAGCATCAGGTTGGCCGCGCCCGAGAAGCCGGGCAGGCCATCGGTACCGCCGACCTCGAACACCTTCCAGGCCGTGCGGTCGGCGGTGTCCTTGAGCATCATGGTGCCGACCATGCCGACGCCGTCGCGCAGGGCGCGGATCGCCGCAGGCGCCATCAGGGTCTTGCCGCGCAGCTGCCCGTGCACATCGCACCAGCCCATGCGCACGCGCTGCACGCCACTGGCCTCGATCACGCGCGCCAGCTGCTGGCAGGCGGCTTCCCGGTCGGCGCCGTGCACGCCGCAGCGCTGGGCAAAGTACCTCATTTCGCTCCTGCCAGGGTGTCGGTCGTGGCGATGGCACCGTTCACCCAGGGCGCGCCGTCGCGCTTGGCGCGCACCTCGTCCTGCCACCAGCGCTGCCAGTCGCCGGCCGGCGCGATGCCGTCCACGGTGTCGGGGCCGCCGATGGCCGGTGCCAGCGCCGGATCGGCGACGCCCGGCGGCGTGCCGCCTTGTGCCACCGTGTCCATCGCCTGGTTCAGCTGTCGGCGGTTGGCCATGATCACCTTGTCGGTCGTGCCCAGGTGCTCGCGGGTGCGGTCCTGGATCGCGCCCATGCTTTCGCAGGCCCACTGGTCGTGCACGTTGATGTCTTCCTCGCCCATGCCCAGGTAGGTGCGGGTCTGCTGCTCGTCCGGGCTGAAGCCCCACTGGTTCCAGCGGCCCGCCTTGGGGATGTAGTCGGGCAGGGTCACGGCCTTGAGGCGTTGCTGGCGCATGGTGGCCTTGTCGACCGGGGCGTCGAAGCTGGTGAAGAAGGCGTACCAGTAGTTGCGGGTGTCGTCGACCGGCACGTGCATCTGCGTGATCGTCATGGTCTCCGACAGCGGGATCACGAAGGTCTGGGGGAACACCGCATTGGTCACGCGCACATGGGTCAGCGCATCGTTCAGCGGCCGCAGGGCGGTCAGCTGCAGTCCATACGGCTGCTGGGTGAACGAGATCTCCGGTCGCGCGAATTCGCGCATCACCCGGGTCATCGGCCAGCGCTCGCCACCGATGTCGCCCGCGCTGGCGCCGCGGAACTGCTTGCCGTAGCTGCCTTCCAGCGGCGCGTCTTCAAAGAACCGGTGCAGGTAGGACGCGTGCGCCGGGTCGATGCCCACTTCAAACGCCTGCAGCCAGTTGCAGTGCCACAGGCCCTTGAACACGAAGCTGTGGGAGGCGGGGGCCGTGAAGCAGTCCAGCGCAGGGAAGGGCGGTGGTGCCATGCCTTCCGGCCCCAGCCAGGCGAACAGCGCGCCGCCCTTTTCGAGCAGCGGGTAGCTGCGCTGGCGCACGCGGTTGCACAGCGTGCTGCCGACCGGCTCGGCCGGGGTCTCGGTGCACTGGCCGCTGACATCGAATTTCCAGCCGTGGAAGGGGCAGCGCAGGCCGTCGCCTTCGTTGCGGCCATACGCCAGGTCGGCGCCGCGGTGGGGGCAATCGCGGTCGAGCAGCCCGAAGCAGCCCTGTGCATCCTTGAACAGCACGAAGTCCTGGCCGAGCAGGCGCACCGCCTTCACGGGACGGGACGCCATCGGCGGATCGAGCGCCGGGTCGAACTCGTCGAGCATCGCCACCGGCTGCCAGTAGCGGCGCAGCAGCTCGCCGCCGGGCGTGCCCGGCCCGACCTGGGTGAGTCGCTGGTTCTGTTCGGCTTTCATGCGCGTCTCCTGCGTGTTTGCGCCGAACGTTAACCGATTTTGGTGTCCGCGTCGGCCCTTGCGGAGGTGTATCGTGGAGCCATGGAGACACCTGAAATCACGCCCTCGCCCAACGGCAACGGACTGACGCTGCGGCGGGTGGCGATCGACACCTGGCGCGAGAACGTGGCCTACCTGCACCGCGACTGCGAGGTGGTGCGGGCGGAGGGCTTCCAGGCGCTGGCCAAGGTGGAAATCCGGGCCAATGGCAAACGCATCCTCGCCACGCTCAACGTGGTCGACGACCCCTGCATCGTGGGTCAGCACGAGATCGGCGTGTCGGAAGACGCGTTCGTGCAGCTGGAGATCGCCGAAGGCCATCCCGCGAGCGTCACCCAGGCCGAGCCGCCGGCCTCGATCCCGGCGCTGTTCCGCAAGATCAATGGCGAGCGGCTGGGGCAGGCGGACTTTCGCGCCATCGTGGGCGACATCGCCCAGCGCCGCTATTCGAAGATCGAACTCACCGCCTTTGTGGTCGCCTGCAACCGCAGCGAGCTCGACCGCGAGGAGGTGTATTTCCTGACCGACGCCATGGTCGCGTCCGGGCGCCGTCTGGACTGGCACGAGCCGCTGGTGGTCGACAAACACTGCATCGGCGGCATTCCCGGCAACCGGACCTCGATGTTGGTCGTGCCCATCGTCGCGGCCTACGGGCTGGTGTTTCCCAAGACCTCGTCGCGCGCCATCACCTCGCCCGCCGGCACCGCGGACACCATGGAGGTGCTGGCCGATGTGGAGTTGCCTTTCGACCGGTTGACCGACATCGTGCGCGAGCACCGGGGCTGCCTGGCCTGGGGCGGCACCGCCGACCTGTCGCCGGCGGACGATGTGCTGATCTCGGTGGAGCGTCCGCTGGCGCTGGATTCGCCGGGTCAGATGGTCGCGTCCATCCTGTCCAAGAAGATCGCGGCCGGCGCCACGCATCTGGTGCTCGACATTCCGATCGGACCGACCGCCAAGGTGCGGTCGATGCCCGAGGCGCAGCGCCTGCGAAGGCTGTTTGAATATGTGGCGCAGCGCCTGCACCTGTCGCTGGACGTGGTGATCACCGACGGGCGCCAGCCGGTGGGCCGCGGCATCGGCCCGGCGCTGGAGGCGCGCGACGTGATGCGGGTGCTGGAAAACCACCCCGAGGCGCCCGACGACCTGCGGCAGAAATCGCTGCGGCTGGCGGGACGGCTGATCGAATGCAGCCCCGATGTGAGGGGCGGTCAGGGCTATGCGATCGCGCGCGACATCCTGGAATCCGGGCGGGCGCTGACCCGCATGCATTCCATCATCGCCGCGCAGGGCCCGCGTGATTTCGATCCGCACCATCCGCAGTTCGGCGCGCTGAGCTTCGAAGTGGCGGCGCCCGCGGACGGCATGGTGGTCGGCATCGACAACCTGCAGGTGGCGCAGATCGCGCGCCTGGCCGGAGCGCCCAAGGTCAAGCGGGCCGGCGTCGATCTGATGTGCCAGCTCGGCGACGTGGTGCGCCAGGGGCAGACGCTCTACCGCATCCACGCCGACTATCCCTCCGATCTGGCCTTCGCGCGCCATGCGGTCGAGCGTCAGTCGGGCATCGTCATCGGGGCGGCCGAGCAGCTGCCCCAGGTCTTTGTGGAGTTCTGATGTCGCCGCAGATTCTTTCGGGTGCCTTGCTGTGTTTCGACGACGAGCGCGTTGTGGCGCAGGCGACGGCCGATCTCACCGGCCTCACGCTGTCGGTGATCGAGCGCCACCGTTTCCCCGACGGGGAAGTGCGGGTGCGCCTGCCCGATCCGCTGCCGCCGCGGGTGGTGATCTGGCGTGGGCTGCACCAGCCCAACGAGAAGCTGGTCGAGCTGCTGCTGGTCGCCCGCACGGCGCGCACCCTCGGCGCGGATCACCTGAGCCTGGTGGTACCGTACCTGGCCTACATGCGCCAGGACATCGCGTTCAACCCCGGCGAAGCCGTGAGCCAGCGCATCATCGGGGCGCTGCTGGCCGATCTGTTCGACGCCGTGATCACGGTCGATCCGCACCTGCACCGGGTCGCGACCCTGCAGGAAGCCATTCCCGTCCAGGACGCGATCGTGCTCAACGGCGCTCCATTGCTGTCTGATCACATCGCAGTGCAGTGTGCGGCCGATGTGCTGCTGATCGGGCCGGACGAAGAGTCGCTGCAATGGGTGGCCCGCGCGGCGAACCGCCATGGCTGGGCCCACGGTGTGTGCCGCAAGACGCGCCACGGCGACCGGCAGGTCGACATCGAACTGCCCGCCTTGCCGGTGCAGGGCCGCGCCGTGGTGCTGATGGACGATGTGGCCAGCTCGGGCCACACGCTGGCGCGGGCGGCACAACTGCTGCATGCGGCGGGTGCGGTATCGATCGACGTGGCGGTGACCCATGCGCTGTTCGCCGATGGGGCGGTTGCACTGATCCGCGAGGCGGGTGTCGACCGCATCTGGAGCACCGACTGCATTCCCCACGAGAGCAACGCCGTCAGCATCGTGCCCGAAGTGGCCGCGCTGTTGCGTGGCCTTTGAACCCTTCACCGCTATTCTCCGACCATGAAGCTCTACAACTACTTCCGATCCTCCGCGTCCTTCCGCGTGCGCATTGCGCTGGCGCTCAAGGAGCTGCCTTATGAATATGTGCCGGTGCATCTCGCCAAGGGCGAGCACAAGAAGGCGGCCTACGCCGACATCGCAGCCGACGGCCTGGTGCCGCTGCTGGAGCTGGACGACGGCACGCGGCTGTCGCAGTCGATGGCGATCATCGAATACCTGGACGAGGTCCATCCCGAGCCTGTATTGGTGCCGCGCGATGCGGTCGGCCGTGCGCGGGTGAGGGCGCTGGCGCAGTCGATCGCCTGCGAGATCCATCCGATCAACAACCTGCGGGTTCTCAAGTACCTGTCGTCCACGCTCAAGGTCGACGAAGAAGCGAAGAACACCTGGTACCGCCACTGGGTGCGGACCGGGCTGGAGGCGTTCGAGCGCCAGCTGTCGCAGCTGCCGGCCTCGCGTTTCTGCTTCGGCGACACGCCGACCCTGGCCGACTGCTGCCTCGTGCCGCAGATCTTCAATGGCAAGCGCTTCAATACCCCGCTGGACGGGCTGCCGCGCACCATGGCGGCCTTCGACGCCTGCATGGCTTTGCCCGCCTTTCAGGCGGCGCAGCCCTCGGCCTGTCCGGACAACGAAGCCTGATGGCGTTCCCGTCCGACTGGCTGGTGCCCGACTGGCCGGTGCCGGCCAATGTCCGCGCGGTGTTCACGACCCGCGCTGGCGGCGTGTCTGTCGCGCCGTTCGACAGCTTCAACCTCGGCGACCACGTGCGCGACGATCCGGCGGCGGTGGTCGTCAACCGTCAGCGGCTGCGGGATGCCACCGGAGCACGCCCGGTGTTCCTGCGCCAGGTCCACGGCGTCGAGGTCGCGCGGCTGGATGCGGCGTCGGCCGACGACACCGTTGCCGATGCCTGCCTGAGCACCGGGCGCGGTGTGGCCTGCACGGTGATGGTGGCGGACTGCCTGCCGGTGCTGTGTTGCCATCCGGAGTCCGGTGTGGTGGCCGCTGCACACGCGGGCTGGCGCGGGCTGGCGGGCGAGGGCTGGCGAGGGGTTCTGGAGTCGACGCTGGATGCGCTGCTTGACGCCGCCGCCAGCGCTGGCGGAGGTGCAGGCGGAAATGCCGCAACGGGCGAGGTGCTTGTCTGGCTCGGCCCCTGCATTGGTCCGAAAGCCTTCGAGGTGGGTGCCGAGGTGCGCGATGCGTTTGTCTCGATCCAGCCGGCGGCCGCGGCCTGTTTCCAGGCCTTGCCGGAAGCGGGCAAATTCCTGGCCAACCTGCCTGCGCTGGCGCGGTTGCGTCTTCAGGCGATGGGCATCGCGCAGGTGTTCGGCAACGACGGCGGCGAAGCCTGGTGCACGGTCACGCAGACCTCACGGTTCTTTTCCCACCGGCGCGACGCCGCCCGGCTCGGCAGCACCGGGCGCATGGCCGCCTGCATCTGGACGGTCTGAACCCGCCCCGCGGGTTTCCTGCTGCCGCTGGGTTTCTTCGGCCGCTTCACGCTCTCGGATGGCGCGCCGCCGCCGCGGCCCGAGCATCAGGTAAACCACCAATGAGAGCGGCAATAAACCGTAGAGAAAAAAGGTCACAATGGCTCCCAGCAGTGAACCGTTGTCGGCGGTGGCTTCCGCCGCAGACATCATCACCGCCACGTAGAGCCAAGCGATCACAACCAGATACATAGCGACCTGCGCCCGGGAAGATGGATTGTCAGTTTGTTGGAAGTGAGCAGACTGACACTAGGGAAAACCCGGCAATTTTCCGAAGAGGAAAAGATAATAAGCCGCAGGACAAACATCGGAGACTTGCATGACATCTGGTAAGACACCGCAGCCCGACTGGCTGCAGGCGGCTGAGCAGTTCCAGAACCAGCTCATCCAGCAGTGGACCCAGGCCGCACAGGCCTTTCCCGGCGCGGCGCAAGCCTCAGCCCACACCCCCGACCCTTTCGCAGCGTTCAAGGCCTTCATGCCACAGAGCGGTGCGGCCAATCCGTTCGGCATGGCGATGCCGCAGATGGGCAAGCTGCCGGGCATGGGTGACCTGCTGCAGCAGGCGACGGGCCAGAAGGTCAGCTTCGATCCGGCCAAGTTGCTGGAGATCCAGAACCAGTACCTCAAGGACGTCGCCGGGCTCTGGAACCAGGGGCCAGCCGTCCAGCCCAAGGGCGACCGCCGCTTTGCCGACGAGTCCTGGAGCCACAACCCGGTGGCGGCGTATGCAGCGTCGGTGTATCTGCTCAATGCCCGCACCCTGATGTCCCTGGCCGATGCGGTCGAAGGCGACGCCAAGACCCGCACCCGCGTGCGCTTCGCGGTCCAGCAATGGATCGACGCCAGCGCACCGAGCAACTTCCTGGCCTTCAACGCCGAAGCGCAGAAGAAGGCGATCGAGACCCAGGGCGAGAGCATCGCCAAGGGCGTGGCCAACCTGTTGCACGACATGAAGCAGGGCCATGTCTCGATGACCGACGAGAGTGTGTTCGAGGTCGGCAAGAACGTGGCCACGACCGAAGGCGCGGTGGTGTTCGAGAACGAGCTGTTCCAGCTGATCGAATACAAGCCGCTGACGGCCAAGGTCTACGAGCGGCCGTTCCTGCTGGTGCCGCCCTGCATCAACAAGTTCTACATCCTCGACCTGCAGCCGACCAACTCGTTCATCCGCTACAGCGTCGAGCAGGGCAACCGCACGTTCGTGGTCAGCTGGCGCAACCCCGACGAGTCCATGTCCGGCAAGACCTGGGACGACTACATCGAGGACGCCGTCATCAAGGCGATTGGCGTCACGCAGGACATCACTGGCGCCAAGGACATCAACGCCCTGGGCTTCTGTGTCGGCGGCACGATGCTGAGCAACGCGCTGGCCGTGCTGGCCGCGCGCGGCGAGTCGCCCGTGAACAGCGCGACCTTCCTCACCACGCTGATCGACTTCACCGACACCGGCATCCTGGACGTCTTCATCGACGAGAACTTCGTCAAGATGCGCGAGATGCAGTTCTCCGAAGGCGGCCTGATGCCCGGTCGCGATCTGGCGACCACCTTCAGCTTCCTGCGGCCGAACGACCTGGTCTGGAACTACGTGGTGGGCAACTACCTCAAGGGCGAGTCGCCGCCGCCGTTCGACCTGCTCTACTGGAACTCCGACGCGACCAACCTGCCCGGACCGTACTACGCCTGGTACCTGCGCAACATGTACCTGGAGAACAACATCGTCAAACCCGGCAAGACCACGGTCTGCGGGCAGAAGGTGGACTTCCGCAAGGTCAAGCTGCCGGTCTACATCTACGGTTCGCGCGAAGACCACATCGTGCCCATCGGTGGCAGCTACGCGAGCACCCAGGTGTTCCCGGGCAGGAAGCGTTTCGTCATGGGCGCTTCCGGCCACATCGCCGGCGTGATCAACCCGCCAGCCGCCGGCAAGCGCAGCCACTGGATCAGCAACTCGGGCCAGTTCCCGGCCGACGTGAACGAGTGGATCGACAGCGCCACCGAACACAAGGGCAGCTGGTGGACCGACTGGGCTGCCTGGCTCAAGCCCCTGTCGGGCAAGCAGATCCCGGCACCCAAGACCTATGGCAAGGGCAAGGCCTACACGGCCATCGAGCCCGCACCGGGTCGCTATGTGAAGGCAAAGGCCTGACGCCTTGACCGCTGGCGTTCTTTGCAGAACGCCAGCCCCTCATTCTCAGCAGCATTCATTCCCTCTAGGAGACTTCCATGGAAGACATCGTCATCGTTTCCGCTGCCCGCACTGCCGTGGGCAAGTTCGGCGGCTCGCTCGCCAAGACCCCGGCCACCGAGCTGGGCAGCATCGTCATCAAGGAATTGCTGGCGCGCACCGGCCTGCCGGTGGATGCGATCGGTGAAGTGATCATGGGCCAGGTGCTGGCCGCTGGCGTGGGCCAGAACCCGGCCCGCCAGGCCATGATGAAGGCCGGTGTGGCCAAGGAAACCCCGGCGCTGACCATCAACGCCGTCTGCGGCTCGGGCCTGAAGGCCGTGATGCTGGCCGCGCAGGCCGTGGCCTGGGGTGACAGCGAGATCGTGATCGCCGGTGGCCAGGAGAACATGAGCGCCAGCCCGCACGTGCTCAATGGCAGCCGCGATGGCCAGCGCATGGGCGACTGGAAGATGACCGACACCATGATCGTGGACGGTCTGTGGGACGTCTACAACCAGTACCACATGGGCATCACCGCCGAAAACGTGGCCAAGGCCCACGGCATCACGCGCGAGATGCAGGACGCGCTGGCCGCCGGCAGCCAGCAGAAGGCCGCTGCCGCGCAGGCCGCCGGCAAGTTCAAGGACGAGATCGTCGGCGTGAGCATTCCGCAGCGCAAGGGCGATCCGGTGCTGTTCAACAGCGACGAATTCATCAACGCCAAGACCACGGCCGAGGTGCTGGCCGGTCTGCGCCCCGCCTTTGACAAGGCTGGCTCGGTGACCGCCGGCAATGCTTCGGGCATCAACGACGGCGCGGCCGCCGTGATGGTGATGTCTGCCAAGAAGGCCGCCGCCCTGGGCCTCACGCCGCTGGCGCGCATCGCCGCCTTCGGCACCAGTGGTCTGGACCCCGCCACCATGGGCATGGGCCCGGTGCCCGCGTCGCAGAAGGCACTGGCCCGCGCCGGCTGGAAAGCTGCCGACGTCGACCTGTTCGAACTCAACGAAGCCTTCGCCGCCCAGGCCTGCGCCGTCAACAAGGCGCTGGACATCGATCCGGCCAAGGTCAACGTCAACGGCGGCGCCATCGCCATCGGTCACCCCATCGGCGCGTCCGGCTGCCGCATCCTGGTCACGCTGCTGCACGAAATGCAGCGCAGCGGCGCGAAGAAGGGTCTGGCCGCACTGTGCATCGGCGGCGGCATGGGCGTCTCTCTGGCCGTCGAACGCGCCTGACATCTCTCCATTTTTACCGCCATCACGGCACCACCTAGAGGAGCACACAACATGAGTCAAAAAGTAGCGTACGTCACCGGCGGCATGGGCGGCATCGGTACCGCCATCTGCCAGCGCCTGCACAAGGAGGGCTTCAAGGTCATCGCCGGCTGCGGCCCGACGCGCGATTTCAACAAGTGGCTGGACGAGCAGAAGGCTCTGGGCTACACCTTCTACGCCTCGGTCGGCAACGTGGGCGACTGGGATTCCACTGTCGAGGCGTTCAGCAAGTCCAAGGCCGAGCACGGCACCATCGACGTGCTGGTCAACAACGCCGGCATCACCAAGGACCGCATGTTCCTGAAGATGTCGCGCGAAGACTGGGACGCGGTGATGAACACCAACCTGGACTCCATGTTCAACGTGACCAAGCAGGTCGTCGGCGACATGGTCGAAAAGGGCTGGGGCCGCATCATCAACATCTCGTCGGTCAACGGTGAGAAGGGCCAGGCCGGCCAGACCAACTACTCGGCCGCCAAGGCCGGCATGCACGGTTTCTCGATGGCGCTGGCACAGGAACTGGCCACCAAGGGCGTGACGGTCAACACCGTGAGCCCGGGCTACATCGGCACCGACATGGTCAACGCCATCCGCCCCGACGTGCTGGAAAAGATCGTCGCCACGGTGCCGGTCAAGCGCCTGGGCAAGCCCAGCGAAATTGCTTCCATCATCGCGTGGCTGGCCAGCGAAGAGGGCGGCTACGCCACCGGCGCGGACTTCTCCGTCAACGGTGGCCTGCACATGGGTTGAACCCCACGTCACTGCCTGTTCAAGCCCGCTTCGGCGGGCTTTTTCATTCGTGCAGAGATGGCAGGTGCATATGACACATTGTTTTACACTGTTTCTATCTGTTGATTCATTGCAGGGAGGAAATCATGGGGAACAGGTTCAAGGCAAACAATTGTTTTCGGGCCGGTGCCGTTGCGCTCGTCGTGGGGCTGGCGCTTTTGTTGAATGCATGCGGTGGAGCGACCTCGTCCTCCAGTGAGACCACTGCAACGACGCCGTTGGAGCGCGGAGCACAACTGAGTCGTGCCGAACTGCTGGCGGCGGAACAGCGGGCAGTTGCGGCAGATGCCAGCGCCGGAGCTGGTACGGCTGGTGCCGAGACCGTAGACGGTGGCGTTGTTCCCAAGAGTGCTTACATTGGCGGAACCGTTGCGCGCAAGGCTGCCGCATCGGCAGTGGCGGTTTTCCGGTTCTACAACACCGTGACGAGGGCACATTTCTACACGACCAACGAGGCTGAGAAAAACAATGTGCTGCTGACGGCACCGTACTTCAGCTACGACGGTGCAGCATTCTCGGCTTCGGGTGGACAGACTGCGGGCTTGAGTCCGGTGTACCGCTTCTTTAATCGGCAGACCGGTGTGCACTTCTACACGATTAGCGAGGCGGAGAAGAACAACATCCTGACGACGCTGCCGCAGTTCCAGCTGGATGGTCCTGCCTATTTCGCCAGCCAGGTCGCTGGGGCGGGGCTGATCCCAATGTACCGCTTCTACCTGCCCAGCAAGGGGTATCACTTCTACACGGCCAGCGAAGCAGAAAAGAACCAGGTCGTGGCCACACTGGGCCAGACCTACCAATACGAGGGAATCGGCTACTACGTGCTTGCAGATGCTCCGCACTCGGACAAGCTGCCACACACTGGCATCACGAACAGTCAGTGTTACCAGCCTGGCAGCAATGTGTTGGTGGATTGCTGGTCTGCCGGGCCAATGGCGCTCAGCCCAACACAAGATGGCCAGCGAAGCACGATCAACCCGATGAGCTACAGCCAGGTCGGAACCAATCCGATCGCCAGCTGTGTCAAGGACAATGTGACTGGTCTGACATGGGAGGGGAAGACCAACTCCGGTGAGCGTTCAGTTGCCAACATCTATTCCAACTATCGAGATGGCCGCGCAGGGGACGCGTCCGCCTACGTGATGCGCGTCAATCAACTCGCGTTGTGCGGATTCACTGATTGGCGATTGCCGACGGCGGGAGAGCTGCTTGGATTGATGGATTTTGGGCAGATGTCGATCAAAATCAATCCGGTCTGGTTCGGTGTCACGGCGAGCGACTATTGGAGTTCTTCTCCCACCGGGGACTCCTACTTCAAAGCGGTGAGCTTCCAGAGTGGCATCATCAACGGTAACTCAACCAATAGCCTCAAAAATGTGCGTCTGGTGCGTGGGGCACCGTTTGTGGGCACCCGGTTTGCGGTGGGGACAGCTCCCTATCCAGGCGATGCGGCTGGCAACGTGGTCAATGACTTGATGACCGGTTTGCAGTGGCGTCGATGTGAGGAGGGGCGTCTCTGGAACGGAAGAGGATGTCAGGGCCAGATTTACGTGTTCCTGCATCAAGATGCGTTGGCGTATGCCAACTGGATGACGGGCTGGCGTTTACCCAACATCAAGGAATTGCAGAGTCTCCTTTCGGAAAGTGGGACGGTTGCGTTGGACCCGCAAGCTTTTCCCGGAGCAGACCAGACGTATTACTGGTCATCCACTCCCAACACGCAGGACCCGAACTCGGCCTTCCATGCCCTTCTCGCATGGCCACAATATATCGATGTGACGATGTCAACGCGCGAGTATGTGTTTTTTGGAGGGGAAGTCCGACTGCTAAGGCATCTTCAGTGAGCTGATGCACGGGTTTTCATACAAATCGCGGGAATAATCTTGCGATGTTGACTCCGTCCGTTTCCTGTCCGCCTGATGCTTCCAGCATGTGGCGCCTGTCGGTCGCCCCCATGATGGGCTGGACCGACCGCCACTGCCGGTACTTCCACCGTCTGCTCACCCGCCACACCCTGCTGTACACCGAAATGGTGACGACGGGCGCGCTGATCCACGGCAACGCGGCCCAGCACCTGTTCTTCAACGAGGAAGAGCACCCGGTCGCGCTGCAACTCGGCGGCAGCGAGCCAGCGGATCTGGCGGTCTGCGCGAAGCTGGGCCAGGAGCGCGGCTACGACGAGATCAACCTCAACTGCGGCTGCCCGAGCGAACGGGTACTGCGCGGCGCGTTCGGCGCCTGCCTGATGGGCGAAGCCGAGCTGGTGCGTGACGGCGTGAAGGCGATGGTCGATGTGGTCGACATCCCGGTGACGGTCAAGCACCGCATCGGCATCGACAAGGTCGAGAGCTACGACTTCGTGCGCGACTTCGTCGGCACGGTGGCAGAGGGTGGCTGCAAGGTGTTCCTGGTCCATGCACGCAACGCCTGGCTCAAGGGCCTCTCGCCGAAAGAGAACCGCGAGATTCCGCCACTGCGCTACGAGCTGGCCTACCGGCTCAAGAACGACTTTCCCGATCTGACAATCTCGGTCAACGGCGGCATCACCACCGATGAGCAGATCGCCACCCACCTGGAGCACCTGGACGGCGCGATGATCGGCCGCGAGGCGTACCACAACCCCTGGCTCATGAGCGGCTGGGATGCGAAGTTCTATGGCGACCACGCCCGCCCGGTGATGAAGCGAGAGGCGGTCGAGCTGGCCATGATCGAGTACATGGAGCGCGCCCACGCCGAAGACGGCGTGAACTGGTACTCGATCGCCAGCCACATGCTGGGCCTGCGCCATGGCCTGCACGGCGCCCGCAAGTGGCGCCAGGTCTGGAGCGACCACCGGCTCAAGCCGCTGCCGCCGCGCGAGGTCTGGGCCATGGCCCAGGCCCATGTCGGTCATCGCGACGCAGAAGTCGCCACCGATGCCCCTGTTTCAACCCACTGAAAGAAGTTTGATGAACCGAATCGTTTCCCGCACGCTGGCCGTCGTTCTCGGCCTGAGCGCCGTCGCTGCCTCCGCCCAGAGCGTTGCGCCAAACCCTGTTCTGGATGCCGCCGCCAAGGAGCCGGGCGCCGTGGTCACCAAGACCGGTCTGGTGTTCCGTTCGCTCAAGGACGGCGCTGGTGCCAGCCCGACCGCGGCCGACACGGTCAAGGTGCATTACAAGGGCACCTTTCCCGATGGCAAGGAGTTCGACAGCTCCTACGCGCGCGGCACGCCGATCGAGTTTCCCCTGGGCCGCGTGATCCCTTGCTGGACCGAAGGCGTGCAGCGCATGAAGATCGGCGGCAAGGCCAAGCTGACCTGCCCGAGCCAGATCGCCTACGGCGAGCGCGGCGCGGGCGGCGTGATCCCGCCCAACGCCACGCTGCTGTTCGAGGTCGAACTGCTCGGCATCAAGTAAGACGGCGCGGGGGCATCACTTGCCGGTCAGCTTGGCCTTGAGCTTGGTGATGCCGATGAAGTCCATGATGATCTTTTCATAGATCGGCTCGGACGTGCCTTTCTCCATCTTGCGCATGAAGTACTTCTCGAAGGCCACCTTGGCCAGGTGAACCCACTTGCCTTCGCTGAACCAGCTCACGTTGCGCGGCGGGATCTGGGGCAGGGCCACGAAGGCAGCGCCGGTGTCGCCGAAATCGGCCAGGCAGACGGTGTTCCAGGTGGCCTTGTGCGTCGGCTCCTGACCATCGAGCAGTTCGCGGATGTTGTGTGCCGTGGCCGTGACCATGGACTCGATCATGTAGCCGGTCTTGGGTGTGCCGCAGGGGATGGGCGTCGCTTCCACCGGCGGGATCGCGACGCAGACGCCGACGCTGAAGATGTTCCTGTGCTTGGCATTGCGCTGGTGTGCGTCGATGGTGATGAAGCCGCGCGGGTTGGTCAGGCCCTCGATCCCGAAGACGGCGTCCACGCCCTTGAAGGCGGGCAGCATCATGCTGTGTTTGAACGGCAGCACGTGTTCCTTGATCGGCTGGCCCTGGTCGTTGTGCTCGGTCACGAACATCTGGCCGTTTTCCACCTTGGTGGTCTTGGCGTTGCAGATCCACTTGATGTGGCGCTGGCGCATGGCCGATTCGAGCATGCCCTTGGAGTCGCCGACGCCGCCCAGCCCGAGGTGGCCGATGTAGGGCTCTGGCGTCACGTAGGTCATCGGGACCTGGTCGCGGATCTTGCGGCGGCGCAGGTCGGTGTCCATGATCATCGCGAACTCGTAGGCCGGGCCGAAGCACGAGGCACCTTGCACCGCGCCGACCACGATCGGGCCGGGGTCCCGGACGAACGCATCCCACGCGGTCTTGCTGGCTTCGGCGTGGTTCACGTGGCAGATCGACTGGGTGTGTCCGCCGTGCGGGCCCAGACCTTCCACCTCATCAAAGGCCAGCTTGGGGCCGGTGGCGATCACCAGGTAGTCGTAGTCGACCCTGGTTCCGTCTTCCAGTTCGACCTGGTTGGCCTCAGGGTGGACGCGTTTGGCCCGCTGGATGATCGACTCGATGCCCTTGCGCGCCAGGGCGGGTGCGATGTCGACCTCGATGTCCTTGCGCTTGCGCCAGTCGACCGCCACCCAGGGGTTGGAGGGGACGAAGTGGAACCTGGGCGCTTCGCTGATGACGGTCACCGTGTCGCCCGGTCGGGCGAGGGCCTTCATTTCGTAGGCCATGGGCATGCCGCCGATGCCGGCGCCCAGAATGACGATGCGGGCCATGATGTCTCCTGACGTATTGGTGTGGAGACGCCATCATGTATGCCCCTGGGGGTATATGGCTTGAGAAATGTCAAGCCTGGGGCCGGGGTAAACCCGGCCGCGGCACGCCAGAGGATCAGAGACCGACCGCGCGCAGGTCGATCAGTCCGTCGGCCACCGGCGGGCACCAGAAATAGGCTCCGGTCTCGGGCTCGGTGAAGCCGTAGAGGGCATCGATCACGCCGTCTTCCGCGCCCGACATGCGCCGCAACTGCGCCTCGAAGGCGTCGAAGGAGCAGCCAAAAGCGGCAAACACGAGACCACCCTGGTTGCCTTCGGCCCAGGGCATGGAGCGGCGCAGCAGGAAAGCCTCGGGCTGGAAGCTCTCCTGCGCCGTGCGCTTGACGTGGGCCGATTCGGGCGCGTCGTCGAGTTCTTCGTTGGTGTCGCGTTCACGGCCGATGGTGTGGTCCTGCTGCTCTTTCGACATGGCCTCGAAGCGGCCCATGTGGTGGCGCCAGCGCTGCATCGCGACAAAGCTGCTGCCGGCCAGCTTCCCGGCCTTCTTCGGCAACAGCGCTGCGGTCAACGCTTTCTTGCCTTCGGGGTTTTCGGTGCCGTCCTCGTAGCCGGTCAGGTCGCGGCCGTGGTCGTGCATGAAGGCGTCGGTGATGTCGTGGATGTCGAACGCGGGTGCCAGCAGGTTTTCCAGATGGCGGCTGCGGATCAGCAGGGCGCCGCGGTCGTCGCCGCGCAGCCAGATCACCAGATCGGCCGGGGTGGCGGGCAGTTTGGTGCGGGCACCGGCGATGCCGCAGAAGCTGCGCAGTCCGGGGATCTCGGCACCCAGTTCGCGCACCAGCGATTCCCCGAGGCCTACCACGGCCGAGCGGCCGTCGGCCTGGGCGGCCAGCAGGCGCAGCACAGCGCGCGGGTCCAGCCCGACACGCAGCTGGCAGGTCAGGTAACGTGCCAGCGGCGGGATGGGCTCGAGGATGCCGGGTTGGGCGAGTTGGTCGATGCGCATGGAGACTCCGGGACGATGTCGCCCCAGGAATTTACCAGCCCCGGAGGGGCGCGTCTGCCAAGCCCCGACTCAGGCGGCGGCTTCGAGCCCGTTGGCGAAATGTTCCTGCATCCGCGTGCGGGTCAGCGACGGATCGCGGGTGAGCAGGGCGCCCATCACCGCCTGGTGTTCGGCCAGCGACTCGTGGATGCGGCCGGTCTTGAACAGCGAGTTGTGGCGGTTGAGCTTCATGACCTTGCGCAGGTCGGCCACCATCTGCATGCGCCAGCGGTTGTCCGCCATCTCCAGCACCCGCATGTGGAAGCGCTCGTTGACGGCAAAGAAGGCATCGCGGTCGCCGATCGAGGCCTCCAGCTCGGCGTGCAGTGCCTTCAGTTCCGCCAGTTCGGCATCGCTGCCGCGTTCGGCCACCACGCCGGCGGCGTCGGATTCGAGCAGCGACAGCAGGTGGTAGACGTCGGCCAGGTCCTTGTCGGACACTTCGGTCACGTAGGCGCCGCGGCGCACCTTCATGGTGACCAGGCCCTCGGCGGCGAGGACCTTCAGGGCTTCGCGCAGCGGCGTGCGGCTGATGCCATATTCCTCGGCGATCTTGAGTTCGTCGATCCAGCTGCCCGGCTCCAGCTCGCGCTTGAAGATGCGCTGACGCAGCAGTTCAGCGACTTCTTCATACAGGGCGCGAGGAGCGAGGGACAGGGCAGACATGCGGTCGGGAGATCGGGAGGGTGGCGAAACGGGCGCCAACGGGAGGGCCAACGAGGGCCAACGAGGGCCAACGAGGGCCAACGAGGGCCAACGAGGGCGCATTGTAAGTCCGCTGGAATATTTTGCATCAATAATTATGAATGATGTAAACTCGACAGTCTCTTCTGTTGCTTCCCCACACTGCACCGCAGCACCGACGCCATGAGCCAGAAACCGTCCGAATTCGCTCCCGCCAACCTCGAAGCCTGGGCCAAGGCCGCCCAGAAGTCCGCACCCGGTGGCGACGTGAACGCCCTGAACTGGCTCACGCCCGACGGCATCAGCGTCAAGCCGCTGTACACCGCCGAAGACACCAAAGACCTGCCTTACACCAACACGCTGCCGGGCTTCGAGCCCTACATCCGCGGCCCGCAGGCCACGATGTACGCAGTGCGCCCCTGGACCATCCGTCAGTACGCCGGCTTCTCCACCGCCGAAGAATCCAACGCCTTCTACCGCAAGGCCCTGGCCGCCGGCGGGCAGGGCGTGTCGGTCGCGTTCGACCTCGCCACCCACCGCGGCTACGACTCGGACCATCCGCGCGTGACGGGCGACGTCGGCAAGGCCGGCGTGGCGATCGACTCGGTCGAGGACATGAAGATCCTGTTCAATCAGATCCCGCTGGACAAGGTCAGTGTCTCCATGACCATGAACGGCGCCGTGCTGCCGGTGCTGGCCGGCTACGTGGTGGCGGCGGAAGAGCAGGGCGTGAGCCAGGACAAGCTGAGCGGAACCATCCAGAACGACATCCTCAAGGAGTTCATGGTCCGCAACACCTACATCTACCCGCCCGAGCCGTCGATGAAGATCATCGGCGACATCATCGAGTACACGGCCAAGAACATGCCGAAGTTCAACTCGATCTCGATCTCGGGCTATCACATGCAGGAAGCCGGCGCCAACCAGGCGCTGGAAATGGCCTTCACCCTGGCCGACGGCAAGGAGTATGTGAAGACCGCCATCGCCAAGGGCATGGACGTGGACGAGTTCGCCGGCCGCCTGAGCTTCTTCTGGGCGGTGGGCATGAACTTCTACCTGGAGATCGCCAAGATGCGCGCGGCCCGCCTGCTGTGGACCCGGATCATGAAGGGCTTCAACGCGAAGAACCCCAAGAGCCTGATGCTGCGCACGCACAGCCAGACCTCGGGCTGGTCGCTGACCGAGCAGGACCCGTACAACAACGTGGTGCGCACCACCATCGAAGCCATGGCGGCCGTGTTCGGCGGCACGCAGTCGCTGCACACCAACTCGCTGGACGAAGCCATCGCGCTGCCCACCGAGTTCAGCTCGCGCATCGCCCGCAACACGCAGCTGATCATCCAGGAAGAGACCCACATCACCAACGTGGTGGACCCCTGGGCTGGTTCCTACATGATGGAGTCGCTGACGCAGGAAATGGCCGACAAGGCCTGGGCCATCATCGAAGAGGTCGACGCCATGGGCGGCATGACCAAGGCGGTGGACAGCGGCTGGGCCAAGCTCAAGATCGAAGCCGCAGCGGCCGAGAAGCAGGCGCGCATCGACTCCGGCAAGGACGTGATCGTCGGCGTCAACAAATACAAGCTCGCCAAGGAAGACCCGATCGACATCCTGGACGTGGACAACGTCAAGGTGCGCGACGGCCAGATCGCCCGCCTGCAATCCATCAAGGCCAGCCGCGACAATGCCCAGGTGCAGGCCGCGCTGGAGGCGCTGACCGCCGCTGCCGACAGCGGCCAGGGCAACCTGCTGGACCTGGCGATCAAAGCCATCCGCCTGCGCGCCACCGTCGGCGAGGTGTCCGACGCGCTGGAGAAGATCTACGGGCGCCACCGCGCCGACACACAGAAGGTGACCGGGGTGTACGCCGCCGCATACGACAGCGCCGAGGGCTGGGAACAGCTCAAGAAGGAAATCGCCGACTTCGCCACCGAGCAGGGCCGCCGCCCGCGCGTGATGATCGCCAAGCTGGGGCAGGATGGCCACGACCGCGGTGCCAAGGTGGTGGCCACGGCCTTCGCCGACCTCGGCTTCGACGTGGACATGGGCCCGCTGTTCCAGACGCCGGAAGAGTGCGCCCGCCAGGCGATCGAGAACGACGTGCACGCCGTGGGCGTCTCGACGCTGGCCGCCGGCCACAAGACCCTGGTCCCGGCCATCATTGCCGAGTTGAAGAAGCAGGGCGCCGACGACATCGTGGTGTTCGTGGGCGGCGTGATCCCGCGCCAGGACTACGACATGCTCTACGAAGCCGGCGTTAAGGGCGTGTACGGCCCCGGCACGCCGATCCCGGCGAGCGCCAAGGACGTGCTGGAACAGATCAAGAAGGCTGTTGCTTGACCCCTGAGCAGATCCAGGCCGGCATCGTTTCGGGCGGTGCTGCCGTCCAGCGCCGCGCGATGGCCAAGGCCATCACGCTGCTGGAGTCCACCCGCGCCGACCACCGCCAGCAGGCCGATGCACTGCTGACCGGGCTGCTGCCGCACACGGGCGGCTCGTTCCGCCTGGGCATCAGCGGCGTGCCGGGCGTGGGCAAGAGCACCTTCATCGAGGCGCTGGGCCTGTACCTGATTGGCCAGGGCCACCGTGTGGCGGTGCTGGCGGTCGACCCGTCCTCTTCCGTCTCGGGCGGTTCCATCCTGGGCGACAAGACGCGCATGGAGCACCTGAGCGTGCACGAGAAGGCCTACATCCGCCCCAGCCCTTCCAGCGGCACGCTGGGCGGCGTGGCGGAGAAGACGCGCGAGGCCATGCTGGTCTGCGAGGCCGCCGGCTACGACGTGGTGATCGTCGAGACCGTGGGCGTGGGCCAGAGCGAGACCGCGGTGCACGGCATGAGCGACATGTTTTGTCTGCTGCAGCTGCCCAACGCGGGCGACGACCTGCAGGCGATCAAGAAGGGCGTGATGGAACTGGCCGACCTCGTGGTCATCAACAAGGCCGACATCGACCCCGACGCCGCCACCCGCGCGCGCGCGCAGATCACCTCATCTCTGCGCTTGCTTGGGCTGCACGGCAACCCCGACCACGTCCATCACGATCAAGCGATCTGGCACCCGCAGGTGATCCAGATCAGCGCGCTGCACGGGCAGGGCGTGGACACGTTCTGGGCGTCGGTCAGCGAATTCCGCCAGCTGCAGACCGCCAACGGCCGCCTGGCCGCCCGGCGCCAGCAGCAGGCCACGGCCTGGATGTGGGAACGCATCGGCGCCGGCCTCAAACAACGCTTTCGCGAGCACCCGCAGGTGCGCGGGAAGCTGGACCTTTTCACGCAGCAGGTGCAGGCTGGCCAACTGGCCGCATCGACCGCTGCACGGCAGTTGCTCGACCTGTTCGAGTAACGCCATTTCCTGATTTCACCGGAGAGACCACCATGCAAGACATCCTGGACCAACTGGAAAAGAAGCGCGAGCTGGCTCGCAAGGGCGGAGGCGAAAAACGCATCGCCGCCCAGCACAGCAAGGGCAAGCTGACGGCGCGTGAGCGCCTGGAAGTGCTGCTCGACGAAGGCACCTTCGAAGAGTGGGACATGTTCGTGGAACACCGCTGCGTGGACTTCGGCATGCAGGACCAGAAGATCCCCGGCGACGGTGTCGTGACCGGCTACGGCATGATCAACGGCCGTCTGGTCTTCGTGTTCAGCCAGGACTTCACCGTGTTCGGTGGCGCGCTGTCCGAGGCCCACGCCGAGAAGATCTGCAAGATCATGGACCAGGCCATGAAGGTCGGCGCACCCGTGATCGGCCTCAACGACTCGGGCGGTGCCCGCATCCAGGAAGGCGTGGCCTCGCTCGGTGGTTACGCCGACGTGTTCCAGCGCAACGTGATGGCCAGCGGCGTGATCCCGCAGATCAGCATGATCATGGGCCCCTCGGCCGGTGGCGCGGTGTACTCGCCCGCCATGACCGACTTCATCTTCATGGTCAAGGACTCGAGCTACATGTTCGTCACCGGCCCCGAGGTGGTGAAGACGGTGACGCACGAGGAAGTGACCGCCGAAGAACTGGGCGGCGCCGTGACGCACACCACCAAGAGCGGCGTGGCCGACCTGGCCTTCGAGAACGATGTGGAAGCGCTGCTGATGCTGCGCCGCCTCTACAACTACCTGCCGCTCAACAACAAGGAAAAGGCGCCGGTGCGCCCCAGCGGCGATCCGATCGACCGCATGGACAAGAGTCTGGACACGCTGGTGCCGGAGAACCCGAACAAGCCCTATGACATGAAGGAGCTGATCCTCAAGACGGTCGACGACGGCGACTTCTTCGAGATCCAGCCCGATTACGCCAAGAACATCCTGATCGGCTTCGCCCGCATGGACGGCCAGACGGTGGGCATCGTGGCCAACCAGCCGCTGGTGCTGGCCGGCTGCCTGGACATCAAGAGCTCGATCAAGGCCGCGCGTTTCGTGCGCTTCTGCGACGCCTTCAACATCCCGGTCGTGACCTTCGTCGACGTGCCCGGCTTCATGCCCGGCACCAGCCAGGAGTACGGCGGCATCATCAAGCACGGCGCCAAGCTGCTCTACGCCTACGCCGAGTGCACGGTGCCGAAGATCACCGTGATCACCCGCAAGGCCTACGGCGGTGCCTACGACGTGATGGCCTCCAAGCACCTGCGCGGCGACGTCAACTTCGCCTGGCCGAACGCCGAGATCGCGGTGATGGGTGCCAAGGGCGCGGTGGAGATCATCTTCCGCGAAGAGAAGAAGGACCCGGCCAAGCTGGCCGAGCGCGAGGCCGAGTACAAGACCCGCTTCGCCAACCCCTTCGTGGCCGGTGCGCGCGGCTTCATCGACGACGTGATCCTGCCGTCCGAAACCCGCAAGCGAATCTGCCGCTCGCTGGTGATGCTCAAGGACAAGAAGATCGAGAACCCGTGGCGCAAGCACGGGAACATCCCGCTCTGATGCCCGTGCTGTTGTGGTGCTGATGATCCGTCTGCTGCTGTCGATCCTCGGGCTGGTGCTGGCCGCCTCGGGCGCGCTGTTGCTGCTCGAAGGCACGTTCCATTTCGGCGTGGTGTTCTCGCTGGGTCTGGGCCTGCTGCTGCTGGTGGCGGCCCTGGCCTGGGGGCCACTGAGCCGATGGAGCGCGGCCTCGGCGCCGCGTCGCTGGTTCTGGCGCGGCTCGTGGGGTCTGGCAACGGTCTGGGGCTTGTCGGTGCTGGCGCTGTTTGCCATGCCGATTCCCCACGGGCTGGCCGCCGCGGTCCCGACCGACACGCCCAGGGCGGTGATCGTGCTGGGCGCCGGGTCGGCCCGTTGCGAACCGTCGCCGGTGTTGCAGGGCCGGCTCGACACCGCGGCCGAAGCGGCGCAGCGCTGGCCGTCGGCCCTCATCGTGCTCAGCGGTGGCCGCAACCACTTCCACAACGTGGCCTGCACCGAGGCCCAGGTGATGCAGCAGGCGCTGGTCGCCCAGGGCATCGACGCATCGCGGCTGGTGCAGGAAGACCGCAGCGCCAACACCACCGAGAACCTGGCCTATTCGGCCAGGCTGCTGGGCGAACGCGGCATCACGCCCGACCAGCCGCTGGCGGTGGTGACCAGCGAGTTCCATGGCGCGCGCGCCCTGCGCCTGGCCGCGCACCAGGGCTTCACACACCTCGCTTTCGTCGCCGCACCCACCCCCATCCGCTACCGCTACCACCTGTGGCTGCGGGAGTACTTTGCTTCTGCCTGGAGCTGGGTCAGCGGGGAAGGCTGAGCCTTCTCCCCCAGTTCCGAACCCTTTCGAGAATCGTCCAGTTTCCCAAGACGGAGTCCACACATGTTCAAGAAGATCCTGATCGCCAACCGTGGCGAAATCGCCTGCCGCGTGATTGCCACGGCGAAAAAGATGGGCATCGCCACCGTGGCGGTGTACTCCGAGGCCGACAAGGAAGCGCGCCACGTGAGCCTGGCCGACGAGGCCGTGCTGCTGGGTCCGGCGCCGTCGCGCGAGTCGTATCTCGTGGCCGACAAGATCATCGCGGCCTGCAAGGCCACCGGCGCCGAGGCCGTGCACCCCGGCTACGGCTTCCTGTCGGAAAACGAGGCCTTCGCCAAACGCTGTGAAGACGAGGGCATTGCCTTCATCGGCCCGCGCCATTTCTCCATCGCGGCCATGGGCGACAAGATCGCCTCCAAGAAGCTGGCCAACGAAGCCAAGGTCAACACCATCCCCGGCTACAACGACGCCATCGAGTCGGCCGAGAAGGCCGTCGACATCGCCAAGGGCATCGGCTACCCGGTGATGATCAAGGCCTCGGCCGGCGGCGGCGGCAAGGGCCTGCGCGTGGCCTACAACGACAAGGAAGCGCTGGAAGGCTTCACCGCCTGCCAGAACGAAGCGCGCAACAGCTTCGGCGACGACCGCATCTTCATCGAGAAGTTCGTCGAGCAGCCGCGCCACATCGAGATCCAGATCGTCGGCGACAGCCACGGCAATGTGATCTACCTGAACGAGCGCGAGTGCTCGATCCAGCGCCGCCACCAGAAGGTGATCGAAGAGGCGCCGTCGCCCTTCATCAGCGACGCCACCCGCAAGGCCATGGGCGAGCAGGCCGTGGCCCTGGCCAAGGCGGTGAAGTACCAGTCGGCCGGCACGGTCGAGTTCGTGGTCGGCAAGGACCAGGACTTCTACTTCCTGGAGATGAACACCCGCCTGCAGGTGGAGCACCCGGTGACCGAGTGCATCACCGGCCTGGACCTGGTGGAGCTGATGATCCGCGTGGCGGCCGGCGAGAAGCTGCCGCTGACGCAGGCCGAGGTGAAGCGCGACGGCTGGGCGATGGAGTGCCGCATCAATGCCGAAGACCCGTTCCGCAACTTCCTGCCGTCCACCGGCCGCCTGGTGCGCTTCGATCCGCCGACGGAAACCATGTGGCAGGCCGACACGGCCCACAAGCACGGCGTGCGCGTGGACACCGGCGTGTACGACGGCGGCGAGATCCCGATGTACTACGACTCGATGATCGCCAAGCTCATCGTGCACGGCAAGGACCGCAACGACGCGATCGCCAAGATGCGCGAGGCGCTCAACGGCTTCGTGATCCGCGGCATCAACAGCAACATCCCGTTCCAGGCCGCGCTGCTGGCGCACCCGGACTTCGTCTCGGGCAACTTCAACACCGGCTTCATCGCCAAGCACTACGCCCACGGCTTCCGCGCCGAAGACGTGCCGCACAGCGACCCGGACTTCCTCGTGGCGCTGGCCGCCTTCGTGCGCCGCAAGAGCCGCGAGCGCGCCACCGGCATCTCCGGCCAGCTGCCGGGCTACGGCGTCAAGGTGGGCAAGGACTATGTGGTGGTCAGCCTGGACGCTGCCGGCCAGCACAAGTACACCGCGGTGCACGTGGACGAGTTCGTCGGCGAGACGGGTTACGCCTCGGTGCAGGTGGGTGAGAAGCGCTACAAGATCAGCTCGCCCTCGCGCCTGAACGACATCGTCATCAGCGGCGAAGTCAACGGCCAGCCTTTCACCGCCCAGATGGAGCGTGGCTCCCCGCGCAATCCGCTGGCCCTGGTGGTGCAGCACAACGGCACGCGCCTGGACACCATGGTCATGTCGCCGCGCATGGCCGAGCTGCACAAGCTGATGCCGTTCAAGGCGCCACCGGACATGAGCAAATACGTGCTCTCGCCCATGCCCGGCCTGCTGGTCGATGTGGCGGTGCAGGTCGGCCAGAAGGTGCAGGCCGGCGAGCGCGTGGCGGTCATCGAAGCCATGAAGATGGAGAACGTGCTGTTCGCTGCGGCCGACGGTGTGGTGGCCAAGGTGATGGCGGCCAAGGGCGAATCGCTGGTGGTCGACCAGCCCATCGTGGAGTTCGAGAAATGAAAGGCACGCCACGTCCCTTCAAGGTGCTGGGCGTCCAGCAGATCGCCATCGGCGGGCCGGACAAGCTGCGGCTGCAGACGCTCTGGGTCGAGATGCTGGGTCTGGAGAAGACCGGCACCTTCCAGAGCGAGCGCGAGAACGTCGACGAAGACATCTGCGCCATCGGCAGCGGACCGTTCAAGGTCGAGGTCGATCTGATGCAGCCCATCGACCCCGAGAAGAAGCCGGCCGTGCACGCCACGCCGCTGAACCACATCGGCCTGTGGATCGACGACCTGCCGGTCGCGGTCGAATGGCTCACGGCCAACGGCGTGCGCTTCGCGCCCGGCGGCATCCGCAAGGGCGCAGCCGGTTTTGACATCACCTTCCTGCACCCCAAGGCGAACGAAGAGTTCCCGATCGCGGGCGAGGGCGTGCTGATCGAACTGGTGCAGGCGCCGCCGGAAGTGGTCAGCGCCTTCGCGAAGCTGGCGGGTCAGCCGGGCTGACGCCACGACAAGACAACAAGGGCCGAGGAGACAGACGCCGTCCGGTGCAAACCGGGCGGCGTCATTTTTTGGGCGGACGCCGAATCACTCGCAGATCATGTAGGTCTTGGTCAGCGCTTCCAGCACCTCAAAGGCGCCTTCGAAGCCGGGCGGGATGTAGATGCCTTCGCCCGGGCCGGCTTCCTCGAAGCCGCCACGCGCGTCGTGCACCCGGCAGCGCCCGGCCAGCACGGTGAACAGCTCGCGTTCGGTCGGACCCATGGCGATGCGCCAGTGGCCCGGTTCGCAACGCCAGACGCCGCAGAACACCTGGCCGGCGGGCAGGGCTTCTTCGATCAGGTTCCAGGTTTCCCGCAAGGGGTTGCCCCGCAGCAGGCGCTCGGGCCGTGGATGGTCGGTGGTTGGCGTGCCCGAGGGCTGGGCGGTCAGTTTCAGGAGACGGGCGGAGGGGCTCATGGCCGGCATTGTGCCGCCGTGCCGGCGCGCGCAGAACTGGGCCGGATTGGGCGGTTTGTTCGGGGCATTGCGCTGCGGGTGCCGGCCGTACGCTGGAGGCCATTGAGTCCATCCACCGGGGAACCCGCCATGCCCACACAGCAACAACCTCTGGAGGCCGATCGCGGCCGTGCCGACAAAGCCGTCCGGCCGATGCTGGACGATGGCCGCTGGGCGCAGCGGAATTCGGGCTGGCGCGAGCGTGAGCCGGCCATGCCCTGGCCCCGGGAGTTGCTGGACGCCTTCAGCCTGCGCATGGCCGGGCACGGCATGTCGATCAGCCGCCCGCTGATGCTGTGCGACAAGTGCTACGCGCTGCGCCAGCTGGTGGACGCCCAGACCCTGGGCGACGAAACGCTCCGCCTGCTGTCGGTGCAGCTGTTCCGCCACTTCGAGGCACGCCAGTCGGGCCTGCCGATGCTTCACTGAACCAGGGACCCCCGGGTCATCCCCATTCAAGGGAGGCCTCCGGCTGCCGATAGAGGCCCATCGCACGCGCACAGGAAATCCTTTCATGCCACGTATCCCCATCTTCACGCCTGGAATCTGGCTGATGCGCCAGCTGCGTCTGCCCATCAAGCTGGGACTGCTGGCGCTGGCCATCGTGATTCCTCTGCTGGTCATCTGCGTGGCGCTGGTGCAGCGCATTTCGGGGGAGATCGGCGGTCTGGAGCACGAGATGCAGGGCTCCACCAGCATCGCCCGTCTGTCGGACCTGGTCGCCGTGGTCCAGAAGCACCGCGGTCAGACGAACATGCTGCTCTCGGGCAACGACAAGGCGCGTGCCGACCTGCAGAAGACGCGCGGAGCCTTGCCCGCGGCGCTGACCGCCACCCGGGAGGCACTGACGGCCGATCCCGACTTCAAGCTCGACACCGAGTGGGGTGCGCTGGAGGCGCGCCTGCAGCAACTGACCAACACCGAGAAGCAGTCGGCGACCCAGGCATTCGACACTCATTCCGTCCTGATCGGTGACCTGCGGCGCCTGATGTACACCGTGGGCGAACGTTCCAGCCTGCTCTTCGACCCCGATCCGGCCAGCTACTTCCTGATGGACATCGTGGTTTCGCGCGCCGTGCCCTGGACCGAGCAACTCGCCCAGTTGCGTGGCAAAGGGGCGGGACTGCTCAGCCAGGCCCAATGGTCGGCCGAGGCCGTCGCTGGCCTGCGCGAGCAGTTCGACGAGCTCACCAGTGACACCGACGACTTCCGGTTTGCCATCGATTTCGCTCCCCGCTATGGTCAGCAGGGCCTGCCGGGTGCCGAAGCGATCAAGGCGTCGGACGCCTTTGTCTCGACGGCACGCCAGGCGCTGCTGGCACAGGGCAAGGTCACGGCGACGGCCTACTTCGATGCCGGCAGCGCCGCCATCGGCGCCGCCCAGATCTACCAGAAGGAAGTGCTCCAGCGGCTGGACCACCTGTTGGCCGAGCGGCACGCCGCGGCCCGGACACAGCGGGTGCTGGCACTCGTGGCGGTGGTGCTGGGACTGGCGGCCATGCTCTATTTCCTGACCTCGTTCTACCTCAGCTTCGTGATCGACTTCCAGCACGTGAGCAAGGTGATGGGCGAGACCGCCAAGGGCAACCTGCGGGCGCACGTGAGGGTGCGTGGCACCGACGAACTGGCGGATCTCGCGACACAGCTCGAAGGCATGATCGGCAACCTGTCCGGCATGGTGGCCCAGGTGCGCAGCAACTCGGCGCTGGTGGCCTATGCCGGCAAGAGCCTGGCCGCCGGCAACCGCGAACTGGCCGACCGCACCGAGCAGCAGGCGGCCAACCTGGAGCAGACCGCGGCCAGCGTGCAGGAACTCTCCAGCACCGTGCAGCAGAACGCACAGACGGCCGGCGATTCCGACACCCAGGCCTCCCGGGTGCGCGACATCGCCGAATCGGGCGCGCAGGCCATGGTGCGTGCGGTCGAGTCGGTCGAAGGCATCCAGAAAAGCGCCCAGCAGATGAACGAAATCATCGGCGTGATCGACAGCCTCGCGTTCCAGACCAACATCCTCGCGCTGAACGCGGCGGTCGAGGCGGCACGGGCGGGGGAGCAGGGCAGGGGCTTTGCGGTGGTCGCCGCCGAGGTCCGCAACCTGGCGCAGCGCTCCGCCGCGTCTTCGCGCGAAATCCGGGAACTGATCCAGGCCTCGGGCGACCAGGTGTCGACCAGCGTGGCGCAGATCCGCGCGGCCGGCTCCAGCATGACGGAAATCGTCAACGGGGTGCGCGGCGTGGCCGCCAACATGTCGCTGATCTCCGCCGCCAGTGCCGAGCAGAGTGGTGGTCTCACCGAGATTTCTTCCGCGGTGGGTCAGCTCGACGAGATCACGCAACGCAACGCCCGCATGGTCGAACGCGCCGTGCAGCAGGCGACGCAGCTCGAAGGCCGGGCCGCCACGCTGGCGCAGGCGGTGTCCTCGTTCCAGTTGCAGCAGGGCGCTGCCGAAGAGGCCATGCAACTCGTCGAGCGGGCCATGAGCCTGCGGGCCCACAGCGGCCGCGAAGCCTTTGTCCAGCAGGTCACCGATCCGTCGCAGGCGTTTCACGACCGCGACATGTATGTGTTCGCGCTGGACCGCAACGGCGCCTACCGCGCCTTCGGCGGCAAGCCAGAGAAGGTCGGCAGCCGGGTGCAGGACATTCCCGGTGTCGATGGCGCAGCCCTGCTGGAGGCGATCGTCTCGCAGGCCGAACTGGAGCCCGGCTGGGTCGAATACGACATCACCAACCCGCAGTCGGGCGCCGTGCAGACCAAGATGTCCTACGTGGTCAAGGTCGACGATTTGTACGTTGGCTGCGGCGTCTACAAGACGCTGACCGCGCTGGGCTGATCCAGCCGCCCGTGGTCAGGTAGGCCCGCGCCGCTCGCGGGCACGTGCCAGGGCGGCTTCGATCACGGCACGCTTCTTGTCCAGCGTGGCCGGGTCGGTGTGCTGCGAATGTGCGGCCAGGTCGGCCAGCTTCATCTTCGCCTTGGCTTCGAGCCGCTGTTCGTGTTCGAGCTTTTCCCGCGCGAGCCGGACGGTGCGTTCTGTATAGCGCCGGCGGGCCAGGTCGGCCTGTTCCTGCGGCCAGGCGGCCCAGCCGGTGCGTTCGCCACTGACCACCTCCAGCGAGATGCAGTCGACCGGGCAGACCGGGATGCATAGCTCGCAGCCGGTGCAGTACGGTTCGATCACGGTGTGCATCAGCTTGTTGCTGCCGACGATGGCGTCCGTCGGGCAGGCCTTGATGCACAGCGTGCAGCCGATGCACCAGTCTTCGTCGATCACCGCCAGGGTCAGCGGACCTTCGATGCCATTGGCGGGGTTCAGCGGGGAGGCGGGGCGGCCGGTGAGGGTGGCCAGCCGGTCGACACCTGCACTGCCGCCGGGCGGGCACTGGTTGATGTCGGCCTCACCCGAGGCAATGGCGCTGGCGTAGCTGGCGCAATCGGGGTATCCACAACGGGTGCACTGCGTCTGCGGCAGCGCGGCATCGATGCGCCGGACCAAATCTTCCATGGCCGGCAGTTTACCGGGGACCGGCCGGCCCCCGGGCCGGATCAGGCCTTGCGGGCCGCGGTCTTTTTGGCGGCCGGAGCCGGACGCTTGGCCGCGGGCGCGGCGCGCTTGACCGGGGTGGCTTTGCGCACGGCGGGTGCTGCGGCGACGGCGACCGGTGTTGGTGCAGGTGCCGGTACTGCCTTGGCACCCTGGTGGGCCAGGATGAAGCTCTTGACCACCGGGTACACCATCTCGCGCCAGCGGCGGCCGCTGAAGATGCCGTAGTGGCCGGCACCCTTGGCCTCGTAATGCATCTGGTGCGTCTTGGGAATGCTGGTGCACAGTTCGTGGGCGGCAGCGGTCTGGCCGGAACCGGAGATGTCGTCCAGCTCGCCTTCCACCGTCAGCAGGCCGGTGCCCTTGATGTCTTGCGGGCACACACGTTCGATCTTGCCGGCTTCGTTCTTCACGTCCCAGGTGCCGTTGACCAGCTTGAACTCCTGGAACACCGTGTTGATGGTTTCCAGGTAGTAGTCGGCGTCCATGTCGAGCACGGCGTTGTACTCGTCGTAGAACTTGCGGTGGGCCTCGGCGCTCTCGTTGTCGCCCTTGATCAGGTCCTGGAAGTAGTCATAGTGGCTGCTGGCGTGGCGGTCGGGGTTCATGGCCACGAAACCGGTGTGCTGCAGGAAGCCGGGGTAGACGCGGCGGCCGGCGCCCGGGAACTTGTCGGGCACGCGGTAGATGACGTTGTTCTCGAACCAGGCGTGGCTGCGCTGCGTGGCCAGGTTGTTGACCGCGGTGGGCGACTTGGTGGCGTCGATCGGGCCGCCCATCATGGTCATCGACAGCGGCGTGGTTTCGCCGCGCGACGCCATCAGCGAGACCGCGGCCAGCACCGGCACGGTGGGCTGGCAGACGCTCATCACATGGCAGTTGCCGTAGTTCTTCTGCAGGTAGCGGATGAAGTCCTGCACGTAGTTGACGTAGTCGTCCAGGTGGAATTCACCCTCGGCCATCGGCACCAGACGCGCGTTCTTCCAGTCGGTGATGTAGACCTTGTGGTCCTTGAGCATGGTCTTGACCGTGTCGCGCAGCAGCGTCGCGTAGTGGCCCGACAGCGGCGCGACGATCAGCACGACCGGCTGGCCCTTGAGCTTGGCCAGGGTGGCGGTGTCGTCGGAGAAGCGCTTGAAGCGGCGCAGTTCGCAGAACGGCTTGTTGATCTCGACGCGCTCGTAGATCGCCACTTCCACACCGTCCACGTCGACCGTCGGGATGTCGAACGTCGGCTTTTCGTAGTCCTTGCCCAGGCGGTGCATCAGGTCGTAGCCGGCCGAAATGCGTTGGGCCATCGGCAGCTGGCCCAGGGGGGACAGCGGGTTGTTGAACAGCTTGGCGGTCACTTCGGCCAGGTCGGCGAAGGGTTCCATGATCGAGCGCTGGGTTTCGTAGATCTGGTAGAGCATGGCTGTGGAAATGGTTATGTTGCAGTGCAATATAACAGGTGGTTACTGCCGTCCAGAGGGGAAAAACACCTAATTTGCTGGTCCGGATTGTCACCTTGGTGAAAGGAATCAGCGGGCCTTTCAGCGGGGATTTGACCGGCCAATTCCGGGCAACGGTGCGGTCGGACGAAAAAAAACCGCTCGGCGAGCGGCTTTTTTTCGGGCAGTGTGAGAAAAATCAAACCACCTTGGCAATCGCCTGACAGACGTAGTCGATGTTCTTGCTGTTGAGCGCGGCCACGCACATGCGGCCGGTGTCGGTGCCGTAGACGCCGAACTCGCTGCGCAGGCGCACCATCTGGTCCTTGGACAGGCCGGAATAGCTGAACATCCCGATCTGGGTGGTGATGAAGCTCATGTCCTTTTGCACGCCGGCGGCCTTGAGACCGTCGACCAGCTTCTGGCGCATGGCCTTGATGCGCACGCGCATCTCGCCCAGTTCCTTTTCCCACAGCGCGCGCAGCTCGGGGTTGCCGAGCACGGCAGCGACGATGGCACCGCCGTGGGTCGGCGGGTTGGAGTAGTTGGTGCGGATGGCGATCTTGAGCTGGCTCAGCACGCGGTCGGTCTCTTCCTTGCTGGTGCCGACGACACTCAGGGCGCCGACGCGCTCGCCGTACAGGCTGAAGCTCTTGGAGAACGAGGTCGAGACGAAGATGTTCAGGCCGGCGGCCACGAACTTGGCGATCACGGCGCCGTCTTCGGCGATGCCGTAGCCAAAGCCCTGGTAGGCCATGTCCAGGAACGCGGTCAGGTTGCGGGCCTTCACCACGGCGATCACCTGGTCCCACTGGGCGGCGGTGATGTCGTAGCCGGTCGGGTTGTGGCAGCAGGCGTGCAGCAGCACGATGGTGCCTTCGGCGGCGGTGTTCAGCTTGGCCAGCATGCCGTCGAAGTTGATGCCGCCCAGGCCGCCGTTGGCGCTCTGGTCGAAGTAGGGGTAGGTGTCGACGTTGAAACCGGCGTTGGTGAACAGCGCGCGGTGGTTTTCCCAGCTGGGGTCGGAGATCAGCACGGTGGCGTTCGGGCTGAGCTTCTTGAGGAAGTCGGCGCCGATCTTCAGGCCGCCGGTGCCGCCGATGGCCTGCACGGTGGCGACGCGGCCGCTCTTGACGACGTCGGAGTCGGCGCCGAACACCAGGCCCTTGACGGCGGCGTCGTAAGCGGCGATGCCGTCGATCGGCAGGTAGCCGCGCGCGGTGGGCTTGTCCATCATGGCCTTTTCCGCGGCCTGCACGCACTGCAGCAGGGGCAGCTTGCCGTTGTCATCGAAATACACGCCCACGCCCAGGTTGACCTTGCTGGGGTTGGTGTCGGCAGCGAATTGTTCGTTCAGACCCAGGATCGGGTCGCGGGGGGCCATTTCGACGGCGGAAAACAGGGACATGACAAGGGTCCAGAGTAGGTTGGGGACGGGAAGACGGGCGGGGCAAAGACGGTTCTGGCAGCATGCCCCGGATTGCGTTAGGCTGTCAGATTGCCCGCAATTTTATCCGCCATGGTCACCGCATCCTCCGAGCCCCTGGAACTGGTCCAGGACGAGACGCCTCCCGAGGGCAATTTCGTCCGCTTTCCGGATTCGCCTTTCGAGCTGTTCCAGCCCTATCCGCCGGCCGGCGACCAGCCCACGGCGATCGCCGGGCTGGTGGAGGGCGTGCAGGACGGCGAGGTGTTCCAGACCCTGCTGGGCGTGACCGGCTCGGGCAAGACCTTCACCATGGCCAACGTGATCGCCCGCCTGGGGCGGCCGGCGATCATCTTTGCGCCCAACAAGACGCTGGCGGCGCAGCTGTATTCGGAGTTCCGCGAGTTCTTTCCCAAGAACGCGGTCGAGTATTTCGTCAGTTACTACGATTACTACCAGCCAGAGGCCTATGTGCCGCAGCGCGACCTTTTCATCGAGAAGGACAGCGCGATCAACGAGCACATCGAGCAGATGCGGCTGTCTTGCACCAAGAGCATCCTGGAGCGCCGCGACGTGGTGATCGTGGCCACGGTCTCGGCCATCTACGGCATTGGCAAGCCCGAGAGTTACCACCAGATGGTGATGACGCTGCGGGTGGGCGACAAGGTGGGGCAGCGCGACCTGATCGCGCAACTGGTGCGCATGCAGTACAGCCGCAACGAGCAGGATTTCTCGCGTGGCAAGTTCCGGGTCCGCGGCGACACCATCGACGTGTTTCCGGCCGAGCATTCCGAGGTCGCGATCCGCATCGAGCTGTTCGACGACGAGATCGAGTCGCTGCAGCTGTTCGACCCGCTCACCGGCAAGGTGCGGCAGAAGATCCCGCGCTTCACCGTGTTTCCCAGCAGCCACTATGTGACGCCGCGTGAGCAGGTGCTCAACGCCGTCGAGGCGATCAAGGAAGAGTTGCGTGAGCGCCTGGGCCAGCTGGTGGGCATGGGCAAGCTGGTCGAGGCCCAGCGGCTGGAACAGCGCACGCGTTTCGATCTGGAGATGCTCAGCGAGGTCGGCCACTGCAAGGGCATCGAAAACTACTCGCGGCACCTCGCCGGCAGCGCGCCGGGCGACCCGCCGGCGACGCTGACGGACTACATGCCACGCGACGCGATCATGTTCCTGGACGAGAGCCACCAGATGATCGGCCAGCTCAACGCCATGTACAGCGGCGACCGCTCGCGCAAGACCACGCTGGTCGAGTATGGCTTTCGCCTGCCCAGCGCGCTGGACAACCGGCCGCTCAAGTTCGAGGAGTTCGAGCAGCGCATGCGCCAGTGCATCTTCGTCTCGGCCACGCCGGCCGACTACGAGAAGACCCACTCGGGCAACGTGGTCGAGCAGGTGGTGCGGCCGACCGGCCTGGTGGATCCGGAAGTCGAAGTGCGGCCGGCCACCCACCAGGTGGATGACGTGCTGCAGGAGATCCGCATCCGCGTGGTGAAGAACGAGCGTGTGCTCATCACCACGCTGACCAAGCGCATGGCCGAGCAGCTGACCGACTACCTGACGGAAAACGGCGTCAAGGTGCGTTACCTGCACAGCGATGTGGACACGGTCGAGCGGGTCGAGATCATCCGCGACCTGCGGCTGGGTGCGTTCGACGTGCTGGTCGGCATCAACCTGCTGCGCGAAGGCCTGGACATTCCCGAGGTGTCGCTGGTGGCGATCCTGGACGCCGACAAGGAAGGCTTCCTGCGCGCCGAGCGTTCGCTGATCCAGACCATCGGCCGCGCCGCGCGCAACCTCCACGGCCGCGCCATCCTGTACGCCGACCGGATCACCGAGTCAATGAAGAAGGCGATGGGCGAGACCGAACGGCGGCGCATCAAGCAGATCGCCTTCAACGAGGCGAACGGCATCACCCCCAAGGGCGTGGTCAAGCGGGTGCGCGACCTCATCGATGGCGTCTACAGCGAGAAGGCGGGCCGGGAGGCCGATCGTCTGGCGTCCGAGCGCGCGCTGCAGAGCAGCACCGACGAGCTCGACGAGAAGGACCTGGCGCGGGAAATCAAGCGGCTGGAGAAGGCCATGCTGGAACACGCGCGCAATCTCGAATTCGAGAAAGCTGCGTCGGTGCGCGACCAGTTGTCGAGACTCAAGGAGCGGCTGTTCGGAGCGCCTGGCCGCGACAGTGTGGCCTGACAAACTGCCGCACAATACGCGGCCGGGCCGCACGAGGGGTCGGCAAGCCCATTGCCGGGACGTGCAGCCACCAAAAAAACAATCCAGAGCATCCACGCATGACCATCGCAATGCGAGCGCCCAGACAGTCCGCGCAGACGGACGTCGAGACGCGCATCTACCTGATCGAAGACGATCCCTCGATCCTGCAGTTCGTCAAGCAGGCCCTGTTGTCCAGGCCGGGCTGGCAGCTGGTGGGGGTTTCCGACAGCCGCAGCCACGCCTTGCAGAATGCGCTGGACGGTGACGCCAATGTGTTCCTGGTCGATCTCGGGTTGCCCGACGGGCGTGGCGAGGAACTGCTGCGCTGGCTGGCCGAGGCACGGGCCGATGCCGAACTGCTGGTGTTCACCGTGTTCGGTGACGAATCCCGGCTGGTGGGCGCCCTGCAGGCGGGTGCGACGGGTTACGTGCTCAAGGGCTGCAGTTGCGACGAGCTGGTGCAGGCCATCGAACAGATCCGTGGCGGCGGTGCGCCGATTTCACCGCTGCTGGCCCGCATGCTGCTGCGTCAGTTCCGGGTGGTGCAGGAGTCGCCAGTGACGTTGCAGGCGCTGCACGAGGTCATGCTTTCCGATCGCGAGACCGAGGTGCTCAAGCTGGTGGCGCAGGGCTATGTGAACAAGGAAATCGCGCTGCGGCTGGCGATTTCCCCGGCGACCGTCGGCTCGCACATCAAGAACCTCTACCGCAAGCTGGCGGTGCACAGCCGGGTGCAGGTGGTCCGCGCAGCGCAGGAGCGGGGCTTGTTGTGAGCTGGCCGGCGTCCCTGTCCCGACGGCTGCTGGCCACGCCAGCGTACTGGTGGGCCGGGATGCTGCTGCTGGTGCTGATCGGTGGCCTGGTCTGGGTGTCCCGGACCGATCCGGTGGCCGGGGCCTATGCCATCCGCCAGGCCGTGGTTGAACACGAACAGGCCGGCGTGCCGCGGGTGTCCACGGTCGAACTGCCTCATGTCTGGGACGACCAGTCTCCCCGCTGGGAAGGTCAGGCACGTTACCGCCTGGCCTGGCCCGAAGCGCTCGTGGCCGGGCAGGGCGATGCGCGTCCGCTGGGCCTGCTGCTGCCGCGGGTCGGGGCACGGTACCGCGTCTGGCTCAACGGTCAGGAGGTGGCGGACCGGTTCTGGAGCTATGAGGGGTTTGCCGACGCATCCCTTGTGCCGCAGATCGTGTCGCTGCCGCGCGCCTGGCTGGCGGCCGACCCGAAAGACAACCGGCTGGAGATCGAGGTCCAGGGCCAGCCGCTGCGCAAGAGCGGGTTGTCGCTGGTGCAGGTCGGGGATCACGACGCGCTCAAGCAACGCCACGCCCAGCTGATGTGGTGGCAGGTCTATGCGACCTGGATGGTCGCGGCCTGCTCGCTGATGCTGGGCCTGATGGCGCTGCTGCTGTGGCTCAACACCCACGAGCGCCTGTTCGGCCTGCTCGCCGCGGCCACGTTCGCCTGGACCATCCGGCTGGTGCTGACGCCGCTGGAGACGCCGCCGATGTCGTTCGAGCTCTGGTACTACCTGCAGAAGCTGTCGTTCACCGTCTACTGTGGCTGTCTGTACCTGTTCATGTGGGACCTGTTCGACTACCGGCAGGGGCTCATCCGCAGCTTCGTCAATGGTCTGCTGATCGTGGGGCCGGTCTGGCTGGCGGTCACCGTGTACTTCAACAACTACACGATGTACCAGATCTGGATGGCGATCATCACGCTGACCTCGGTGGTGGCGCTGGTCAAGCTGTTCCACCGGGCCCGCTGGGGCCTGGACGCCAACCAGCGCCTGATGGTGGTGTTCGGCGCCGCGACCATGGCCACGGGCGTGCGCGATTTCGCGGTGGTCAACATGGGTCTGCCCGGGGATGCCGACATCCGCTGGATGACGGTGGGCTCGCTGATGCTGATGTATGCGCTGGGCTGGGTGCTGGTGCGCCGGGTGTCCTCGGCGATGGAGCAGGTGCGGTTGCTCAATGCCGAGCTCTCCCAGAAGGTGGGCGAGCGGGAAGACGAGCTGCAGCGCCTGTTCGAGCGCCTGCGCCTGGTTGAGAGCCAGCGTGTGCTGGAGGCCGAGCGCCGGCGCCTGACGCGCGACATGCACGACGGCCTGGGCAGCCAGCTGGTGCAGGCGCTCAACGTGGTGCGGGGCAGCGGGCAGCAGGTCGACAGTTCGGCCGTCGCGGCGATGCTCAACCACGCGCTGGAAGACCTGCGCATGACCCTGGACTCGCTGGAGCCCATGGACGGTGACCTGCCGACGATTCTCGGCACCCTGCGTCAGCGCATCGCTCCGGCCCTGCAGGCCGCGCGTGTCGAACTGGACTGGCAGGTGGAGGAAGTGCCACCGATTCCCGGGCTCGAGGCGCGCGGGGTGCTGCATGTGTTCCGCTGTCTGCAGGAGGTGTTCGCCAACATCCTCAAACATGCACAGGCGGGGCGTGTGACGGTGATCACGCGCGATCTCGGCGGGCAGGTGGAGCTCTGTGTGCGCGACGACGGGGTCGGGCTGGGGGCGGTCCGCCGCGCCAGCGCGCCGGGCAGCGGTGGTCGCGGCATGGGCAACATCCGCCTGCGTGCGGCGGAGCTGGGGGTCGCGGTGTCGTTCGAGGACGCCCGGCCCGGCACCTGCGTGCGTTTCACCTTCCCGCTGCAGCAACCCGATCCGCTGGCGGCGCACTGAGCGCATCCCGGGTGGGGCGACCCGGCCTGGCGCGGCCAAGTCCGAGCGAATCAGTGGGCTATTGGTGTATACTCGATCAAAACACTCGGATACAGAGTCGAAATAGCAGCCGCCGAGAGGTGGCTGGGGTGGGTGGAGAAGTGGTCGGTCGGGCACCTTGAAGGCCTGTACCGGTCCTGAAACGACAGCCAAACCTCACGAACAGGAGCAGCCCATGCGCCTCACGACCAAAGGCCGTTTTGCGGTCACCGCCATGATCGATCTGGCCCTGCGCCAGAACAATGGCCCCGTCACCCTGGCGGCCATCAGCCAGCGTCAGCAGATTTCCCTGTCCTACCTCGAACAGCTGTTCGGCAAGCTGCGCCGCCACGAGCTGGTCGAGTCCACCCGCGGCCCCGGCGGCGGTTATACCCTGGGCCGCAAGGCCACCGACATCACCGTCGCCGACATCATCGTGTCGGTCGACGAGCCGATCGACGCCACACAGTGCGGCGGCAAGGAAAACTGCCACGGTGAAGGCAACCGCTGCATGACCCACGAACTGTGGGCCCAGTTGAACGCCAAGATGGTCGATTTCCTCGACTCCGTGTCGCTGCAGTCGCTGGTCGACGACCAGATCGCCAAGGGCGTGGTGGTCGAAAACGCGCCGATGATCAAGCGGGCGATTTCCAGCGCGCCCGTGGTCAAGCCGATCCGCGTGAATGCCCCGAACTCGGTTTTTGCCCTCGGAGGCGCAGCCCTGAGCAAGTGAATGGCACTCGCCGGCGCCGGGTGTGACCTGGTGCCGGTGGGCCTCCGCTTGCCCGGGTGTCTGACCTGAGTCAGTCCACAACAAGCAACCCACGATTGAATGCCGACATGAGCACGCCGCATTTCCCCATCTACATGGACTACAGCGCCACCAATCCCTGCGATCCGCGGGTGGTGGATGCCATGATCCCCTGGTTGCGCGAACACTTCGGCAATCCGGCCTCGCGCAGCCACGCCTGGGGCTGGGAGGCGGAAAAAGCCGTCGAAACTGCCCGCGAACAGGTGGCCGCCCTGATCAATGCCGATCCGCGCGAAATTGTCTGGACCAGCGGTGCGACCGAGTCCAACAACCTGGCGCTCAAGGGTGCCGCGCAGTTCTACAAGACCAAGGGCAAGCACATCATCACGGTCAAGACCGAGCACAAGGCGGTGCTCGACACCTGCCGCGAGCTGGAGCGCCAGGGCTTCGAGGTGACCTATCTTGATGTGCAGCCCGACGGCCTGCTCAATCTCGATGCGTTCAGGGCGGCGATCCGTCCCGACACCATCCTGGCCTCGGTGATGTTCGTGAACAACGAGATCGGTGTGATCCAGGACATCGCCGCCATCGGTGCGATCTGCCGCGAGAAGGGGGTGATGTTCCACGTAGACGCTGCGCAGGCCACCGGCCGCGTCGACATCGACCTGCAAACCCTGCCGGTCGATCTGATGAGCCTGACCAGCCACAAGACCTATGGCCCCAAGGGCATTGGCGCGCTGTATGTGCGCCGCAAGCCGCGCATCCGCATCGAAGCGCAGATGCATGGCGGCGGTCACGAGCGCGGCATGCGCTCGGGCACGCTGCCGACGCACCAGTGCGTGGGCATGGGCGAGGCCTACCGCATCGCCAAGGCCGAGATGCACGAAGAGAACCAGCGGATTCGTGCACTGCATGACCGCATGCAGGCCGGCCTGAAGGACATCGAGGAGGTGTTCATCAACGGCCACGAGACCCGGCGCGTGCCACACAACCTCAACATGAGCTTCAACTATGTCGAGGGCGAGTCGCTGATCATGGGCATCAAGGGGCTGGCGGTGTCGTCCGGCTCGGCCTGCACCTCGGCCAGTCTGGAGCCCAGCTATGTGCTGCGTGCCCTGGGCCGCAGCGACGAACTGGCCCACAGCAGCCTGCGCATGACCATCGGCCGCTGGACCACCGAAGAAGAGATCGACTACGCGATCGCCACTATCAAGGAAAACGTCGCCAAGCTCCGCGAACTCTCCCCGCTGTGGGAAATGTTCAAGGACGGCGTCGACCTGTCCACCATCCAGTGGGCAGCGCACTGAAGGAGAACAACCATGGCCTATTCTGAAAAAGTCGTTGACCACTACGAAAACCCCCGCAACGTCGGCTCCTTCGACAAGGGCGACGAGTCCGTCGGCACCGGCATGGTGGGCGCGCCCGCCTGCGGCGACGTGATGAAGCTGCAGATCAAGGTGAACCCGCAGACGGGTGTGATCGAGGACGCGCGCTTCAAGACCTACGGCTGCGGCTCGGCCATCGCGTCCAGCTCGCTGGTGACCGAGTGGGTCAAGGGCAAGACGCTGGACCAGGCGGCTGCGCTCAAGAACAGCGAAATCGCCGAAGAACTGGCGCTGCCGCCGGTGAAGATCCACTGCTCGATCCTGGCCGAAGACGCGATCAAGGCCGCGGTCGACGACTACCGCAAGAAGCACGCGAACTGAGTCCCCGCCATGTCTGTCACGATTTCTGAAGCAGCCGCCCGGCACGTCACGCGTTACCTCGCCAAACGGGGCAAGGGCGTCGGCGTGCGCCTGGGTGTCAAGACCACCGGCTGTTCCGGCCTGGCCTACAAGCTGGAGTACGCCGACGAGATCGCGCCTGAGGATGTGGTGTTTGAGGAGAACGGCGTCAAGGTGCTGGTGGACCCGAAAAGCATGCCCTACATCGATGGCACGGAGCTGGACTTCGTGCGCGAGGGCCTCAACGAGGGCTTCAAGTTCCACAACCCCAACGAGCGCGACCGCTGCGGCTGCGGGGAAAGTTTCCGGGTCTAATCCGGGAATGAACCTGCAATCCAACGACTTCGAACTTTTTGAGCTGCCGGTCGCTTTTGCCGTGGATGCTGCCCGGCTGGACGAGCGCTGGAAGGTGCTGCAGCGCGAGGTGCATCCCGATCGCCACGCGGCCGCCGACGCCCAGACCCAGCGCCAGGCGATGCAGTGGTCGGTGCGCATCAACGAGGCCTACCAGCGGCTGAAAGATCCGCTCAAGCGTGCGGCCTACCTGTGCGAGCTGCATGGCGCGCCGGTGCAGGCCGAGAACAACACGGCCATGCCGGCGGCCTTCCTGATGCAGCAGATGGAATGGCGCGAGGCGCTGGAAGAAGCCCGTTCCGGCGAGCAGCTCGAAGACATGGCCGACGAAGTCGCCGCAGCCCGCAAGAAGATGCTGGCCGAGCTGCAGACCTCGGCCGACGAGCGGCGCGACTTTGTGGCCCTGGCCGGGCAGGTCAGAGCCCTCATGTTTGTTGAGCGCTTTGCCCGCGACGTCGAAGCACGGCTCGATCAACTGGGACAATAGCTGGTTGCTTTCGTCGTCCGCCTGTTTTCTTTCTTTCCCCAATGGCTCTCCTGCAGATTTCCGAACCCGGCCAGTCCCTCGACCCGCACCAGCGGCGCATCGCGGTCGGCATCGACCTGGGTACCACCCATTCTCTGGTGGCGGCGGTGCGCCATGGCGTGGCCGAATGCCTGCCGGCCATCGATGGCAAGGTGATCCTGCCCAGCGTGGTGCGGTACCTTGATCCGAAGCAGGGCGGGGCGGGGCGTCAGATCGGTTTCGAGGCCCTGGCGGCGCAGATCGGCGACCCGGCCAACACCATCAGTTCGGTCAAGCGCCTGATGGGGCGCACCCGCGCACAGGTGGGCGATGTGGACAAGCTGTCCTACCGCGTGGTGGACGAGAACGGCATGGCCGTGGTCGAGACGGTGGCGGGCCTCAAGACGCCGATGGAGGTCAGCGCCGAAATCCTGGCCACGCTGCGGTTCCGCGCCGAAGACAGTTTTGACGACGAGCTGTTCGGTGCCGTCATCACCGTGCCAGCCTACTTCGACGACGCCCAGCGCCAGGCCACCAAGGACGCCGCCGAACTGGCCGGCATCAATGTGCTGCGCCTGATCAACGAGCCCACGGCCGCCGCGATCGCCTACGGCCTGGACAATGGCTCCGAAGGCGTCTACGCCATCTACGACCTGGGCGGCGGCACCTTCGACATCTCGGTGCTGCGCCTGACGCGCGGCGTGTTCGAGGTCATGGCCACCGGCGGCGATTCGGCGCTGGGCGGCGACGACTACGACCAGGCGCTGGCCGCCTGGGTGCTGGAACAGGCAGGCCTGGGGCCGGTGGCCGATGCGGCCGAGCGCGCCGCGATGCACCGCGAGGCCCGCCGGGTCAAGGAGCAGCTGTCCGGCCAGCCCGAGGCGGTCTTCCGCAGCGAGATCGTGGGACGCCAGGTCGAGCAGACCGTGCGTCGCGAAGATTTCGAGACCTGCACCGCGGCACTGACCGCCCGCACCATGACAGCGGTGCGCAAGGTGTTGCGCGACGCGGGTGTCGGCAAGGACGAGGTGCAGGGCGTGGTGATGGTGGGCGGCTCGACCCGCATGCCGGTGGTCCGCCGCACGGTGGGTGAGTTTTTCGGCCGCGAAGCCCTGACCAACCTGAATCCGGACGAGGTGGTGGCGCTGGGCGCCGCCATCCAGGCCAACCAGCTGGCTGGCAACAACCCCGACGGCGACCTGTTGCTGCTGGACGTGATCCCGCTGTCGCTGGGCATCGAAACCATGGGGGGCCTGGTCGAGCGCATCGTGCCGCGCAACAGCACGATTCCGACCGCCCGCGCGCAGGATTTCACCACCTACCAGGACGGCCAGACCGCGCTGGCACTGCACGTGGTGCAGGGCGAGCGCGACCTGGTGGCCGATTGCCGCAGCCTGGCGCGCTTCACGCTGCGCGGCATCCCTCCCATGGCCGCCGGTGCGGCACGCATCCGCGTGACCTTCACCGTCGACGCCGATGGCCTGCTGTCGGTGAGTGCCAGAGAGCAGGGCAGTGGTGTCGAGGCACGCATCGACGTCAAACCCGCCTACGGTCTGTCGGACGAGCAGATCGCGGCGATGCTGCAGGACAGCTTCTCGACGGCGCAGCAGGACATGGCGGCCCGTGCGCTGGTGGAGGCCCGTGTCGACGCCGACCGCATGATCGCAGCCACCCGCAGCGCACTGGCGGCCGATGGTGACCTGTTGTCCGCTGCCGAGCGCGACGGCATCGAAGCCCTCATCGTCACGCTGGCCGACGTGGTCGTCGGTGGCGGCGCGGCCGACATCGAAGCGGCGACGCAGGCGCTGGCCAAGGGCACGGAAGCCTTCGCCGCCCAGCGCATGAACCGCGGCATCCAGCAGGCGCTGGCGGGCCGCAAGCTCGAAGAAGTCTGAGCAACACCAGAACACCACATGCCCACGATCAAGATCCTGCCTCACCCCGAATACTGCCCCCAGGGCGCGTCGATCAATGCACCCGCCGGCACCTCGATCTGCGAGGCCCTGCTCGACCACGACATCAGGATCGAGCACGCCTGCGACATGAGTTGCGCCTGCACGACCTGTCACGTGGTGGTGCGCGAAGGCTTCAACAGCCTCAACGAGCTGGACGAAACCGAAGAAGACCTGCTGGACCGGGCCTGGGGCCTGGAGCCGAATTCGCGGCTGTCGTGCCAGGCCATCCTGGCGCAGCAGGACATCACGGTCGAGATCCCCAAGTACTCGATCAACCATGCCAAAGAAAATCATTGATGAGACAGATCGTTCTCGACACCGAAACCACCGGTCTCTCGGCCGAGAACGGTGACCGCATCATCGAAATCGGCTGTGTGGAGCTGGTTGCGCGCAAGCTGACCGGCAACAACCTTCACCACTACATCAACCCCGAGCGCGACAGCCACGAAGACGCGCTCAAGGTGCACGGCATCAGCAACGAGTTCCTGCGCGACAAGCCCAAGTTCGCCCAGATCGCAGACGAACTGCTGGACTACCTGCAGGGCGCTGAGCTCATCATCCACAACGCCCCGTTCGACATCGGCTTCCTGAACAAGGAGCTCGAACGCATCGGCCGTCCGCCGCTGAAGTCCCACATCGACGGCGTGATCGACACGCTGGTGATGGCCAAGGAAATGTTCCCGGGCAAACGCAACGGCCTCGATGCCCTGTGCGACCGCCTGGAAGTGGACAACTCGGGGCGTACCCTGCACGGCGCCTTGCTCGATGCCGAACTGCTGGCCGACGTCTACATCAACATGACCCGCGGGCAGGACGCCCTGCTGATGGATGTGGGGCCCTCAGAGGTCAGCGAGGCCGGGGAGGAGTTGGTGCGTGTCGACCTCAGCAGCATGGAACTGCCCGTGCTGCGCGCCAACGAACAAGAGGCCGGTGCCCATGAGGCAGTGCTGGCCGACCTCGACAAGGCGAGCAAGGGAAAGACCTTGTGGCGCCAATTGGTGGCCGCTTGAATGAGGCAATCGCAGAAAGCCTCAAAAAACAGGCTATAATCTGAGGCTTCCGAATGACCGGATCGCAAGAACAGGATCATTTGGGCGGTTAGCTCAGGGGTAGAGCACGTCCTTCACACGGACGGGGTCGCAGGTTCGAAACCTGCACCGCCCACCAACAGAAAAGCCCGCAAGTCGATGACTTGCGGGCTTTTTTCTTGCCTGTCCGTTTGCTGCTCATCGGATGGAGGCGTCGGCGATCGATGGATGGCATACTTGAATTCATGCGATTGAAATTCCTTGCCCGGTGTTCGACGCTTCTGGAGGGGGCGTGGCAGCGTCGGCTGCCCGGATGCACGCCGATCCCGCCTGCCGCGCACTCCATCCTGTGCTGACATGACCCAGCGCTATGTACTGATTTCGCCGTGCCGCAATGAGGCGCAGTACATGCGACAAACGCTGGATACCGTCGTCGGACAGTCGGTGCGGCCCGCCCGCTGGGTCATCGTCGACGATGGTTCGACCGATGCCACGTCGCAGATCCTGGCCGAATACGCGCTGGAGCACCCCTGGATTGAGATCGTCACGCGCGCAGACCGCGGTCATCGCGCTGTGGGGCCTGGTGTCGTCGACGCGTTCTATTCGGGGTATGCGGCGATCCAGCCGAAAGACTACGAATTCGTCTGCAAGCTGGATCTGGATCTGCGGCTGCCGCCGCGGTACTTCGAGATCCTGATGCAGCGCATGTCCGAGGATCCTCGAATCGCGACCTGCAGCGGCAAGGCCTATCTGGAACAGGACGGTGTCCTCGTTCCCGAGCGTCACGGAGATGAGACCTCCCTGGGCATGACCAAGTTCTACCGGGTCAGCTGTTTCGAGGCGATCGGAGGTTTCGTGCGCGAGGTCATGTGGGACGGCATCGACTGCCACCAGTGCCGCATGAAAGGCTGGGTGGCCTGCAGCTGGGACGATCCGGCATTGCGCTTCGTGCACCTGCGGCCCATGGGGTCCAGCCAGGACAGCATTTTCACGGGCCGGATGCGCCACGGCTACGGCCAGTACTTCATGGGCACCGGTTTTCTCTTCATGGCGGCCAGTGCCCTGTCTCGCGTGAACCAGCGGCCTTATGTGCTTGGCAGCGCGGCGATGCTCTGGGGCTGGCTGAAGGCGGCCCTGCAACGCAAGCCACGCTACGAGAATCCGGAGTTCCGGCGTTTTCTGAGGGCTTATCAGCTGCGTGCCCTGTTCGTCGGCAAGACCCGCGCCGCCCGCGACATGACGGGTCGTGCCTGATGTGCGGCCTGGCGGGCATCGTCGGACGCGTTGGTGAGGCGAATCGCGCCGCACTGCGTCGCATGACCGATGCCATGGCGCACCGCGGTCCTGACGGCGACGGCCTGTGGATGGGGCCGGCCGACCAAGGCGGCTGGGGTGTCATGCTGGGGCACCGGCGTCTGTCGATCCTCGATCTGTCCACCGCAGCCTCCCAGCCGATGGAGGATCCACAACGCGGTGACGTGGCCGTGCTCAACGGCGAGATCTACAACTACGTCGAGATCCGCCGCGCGCTCGAAGCCCAGGGCCACGCGCTCTGGTCGACCGGAGACACGGCAGCGATGCTGCGCCTGTTGAGCCTGCGTGGATTCGAGGCGGTGCGCGACCTGCGTGGCATGTTCGCGATCGCGCTCTGGGACCCGCGCCGCTGCGAGCTGCTGCTGGCCCGCGATGCGCTGGGCATCAAACCGCTGTACTTCGCGCGCAATCCCGATCCGGATGGCGAATGGTCTTTCGCGTTCGCCTCGGAGGTGCGTGCGCTGCTGCGTTCGGGCCTGCTGCGCCAACCCCGGTTGCGCTCGTCTGCCGTGGCGAGTGTGGTCTGGAACGGCTTCACCGTGGCGCCGGAGACCATCGTCGACGGCATTGAGTCGCTCCTGCCGGGCGAAATGCGGGTCTATGCACAGGACGGCCGTGAGCGGCAGCGCCAACGCTACTGGACCCAGGCCGAACTCCCGCGCCCAGGGTCGTCGAACGATCGGGATGTGTCTGCGGCGCTTGAAGACAGCGTGCAACGCCATCTCGCTTCCGACGTGCCGCTGGCTGTGTTCCTCTCCGGTGGGGTCGACTCTTCCGCGATTGCCAATGTGGCCAGGCGGGTCTCGCGGGACCCGGTGCACACCTTCACCCTGGCGTTCACCGAGCAGGAGCGCAACGAGGGAGACATTGCGAAAGCGGTGTCGGCGGCGATTGGCACGCAGCACCACGAGATCGTGCTGCGGCAAGAGGATTTTCTCGACCGGCTGGATGAAGCCATCGGCAGCCTCGACCAGCCGAGCTTTGACGGCCTGAACTCGTTCTTCATGTCCCAGGCGGTGGCGCAGGCCGGGTTCAAGGTGGCGCTTGTGGGCAGTGGCGGCGACGAGCTGTTTGGCGGCTACACCTCGTTTCGCGATCTTCCCGCGATGGCGGCCTGGTCAAGGCGCCTGGGCTTCGTTCCGGAGGCGGCCCGCAACTTGGCCGCGAGCGCGTTTTCCCGATGGAAGGCGCCAGGCGAGAGCAGCTTCCCGCCCCAGACGCGCTGGGCGAAGCTGCCGACGATGGTTGCTGCTCGCGACGACCTGCTCGCGCTGTACCAGTGCGCCTACGCCTTGTTCCTGCCCGAAACCCATCGCCGGTTGCTCGGTACCGCTGCGGGCGGACTGGCCGCAGGCTACCAGGGGCTTCCGGCAGGGATCGTCGCCGCGCTGGGTGAGGAAACTGCGGGCCGGAGCGATCTGGCATCGATTGCCGCGTTCGAACAGCGGCTGTTTCTGGGCGAACGCCTTCTGCGCGACACCGATTCGACCAGCATGGCGGCCTCCATCGAGACGCGGTTGCCGCTGGTCGACCAGCAGTTGCTTGAGGTGGTTGCCGCGGTGCCCGACGGCGCCCGGTTCCACCCGGTGCGATCGAAGGCCATGTTGCGCGCCGCGGGTCTTCAAGGTCTGGACCCGGCGCTGTTCGATCGGCCGAAATCGGGCTTCGAGCTGCCCTTCGACCACTGGCTGCATGGCCCGCTTGGCGCAGAGGTGGGTGAGGTGCTCGGTGACGGCGCGTTGATGGCGAGTGTCGGTCTCTCGCCGCGGATGGTGGAGGAGCTCTGGCGGGCCTACCAGGCGGGTGCGCCGGGCCTGTACTGGACGCGCATCTGGTGTCTTTACACCCTGGCGGTGTGGGCGCGCCGGGAGGGGCTTTCGATGGAGGCCGCGGCGTGAGGGTTGCGTATCTCATCAGCGAGTACCCGAAGGTCAGCCACAGTTTCATCCGCCGAGAAATTGCCGCGCTCGAGCGGCAAGGCGTCGATGTGCTCCGGTTCGCGATTCGCGGTCCTTCCGACGGGAGCCCGGATTCGGCGGATGTCGAGGAACTGAATCGCACGCGCTATGTGCTTGGCGCGGGCGTCGGGACCTCGGTGGTGCATGTGCTGCGGGCCTTGGCGCGAAGCCCGACCGCCTTCATCGGGGCTGCGCGCAGCGCGCTGCGGCTGTCCCGCCGCGCTGAGCGCAGCCTCGTGCACCACATGGCCTATTTCGTCGAAGCCTGCGTGGTCGGGAACTGGATGCGCGAGAGCGGGGTGTCGCACCTGCATGCGCATTTCGGTTCGAACCCGGCGTCGGTCGCGATGCTTGCCGGGCAGTTGAATGGCTGCACGTTCAGCTTCACGGCGCATGGCACGGTGGAGACGGACGCCGCGCAGTTCATCGGAATTCCGGAAAAGATCCGGCGTGCCGCCCGTGTCGTTGCCGTCAGCGAATATGGCCGGAGTCAGCTGTGCCGCTGGGTGGAGCCGGTTCACTGGAACAAGATCTCGGTGGTGCACTGTGGACTCGACGAGATGTACAGGGAAGCTCCGCTCCAGCAGCACAACGCGGCGCGGCGTTTCGTCTGCGTCGGGCGGCTGAGTCCGGAGAAGGGGCAGTTCCTGCTGATCGATGCTCTGGCCGAGCTGCGCCGCCAGGGCCTGGACGCCGAACTGGTTCTCGCCGGCGACGGGGAACTGAGACCGGAGATCGAACGACACAGCGCACAGTGCGGTGTGTCGGATCTGGTCCGGATCACCGGATGGATTTCCGGCGCCACCGTCCGCCAGGAGATCGATGCCTCGCGCGCGCTCGTGCTCAGCAGTTTTGCCGAGGGCTTGCCGGTGGTGCTGATGGAGGCCATGGCATGCCAGAGGCCGGTGATTGCCACGCGCGTTGCCGGTGTGCCGGAACTGGTGCGCGACGGACAGGACGGCTGGCTGGTGGCGCCAGGCAATGCGATGGAGCTGGCCGCGGCGATGCGACGCTGTCTGGAGGCCGACGCCTCGCAGCTGCAGGCCATGGGGCAGGCGGCCCGGGTGCGGGCGATGGACAGGCACGACATCGATCGTTCGGCGCTGCAACTCAAACAGATTTTCGAGTCGCTTGCGGGAACAACCGCATGAGCACTGCCGCTGCATTCAAGGCCCTGGCCCGCGACACCTGCGGCCAGCTGCTTTCCTTGTCTGGCCTGACGGCCCCGGCCGCGCGGCTGGGTCAGCGGCTTTCCATCGTCACCTTTCACCGGGTTCTCACCGAGCCTCAGCGCCAGCGCTATCCGTTGCCGGGCCTGGCCGTCACACCGGACGAGCTGGACGCCCATCTGAAGTTCCTGACCCGTCACTTTCAATGTCTGTCGCTCAACACCGCGCTCGACCGCTGGGAGCAGGACCGCACCGCCGGTCTGCCGCTGCTGGCGATCACGTTCGATGACGGGCAGCTCGACAACTACCAGAACGCGCTCCCTGTCCTCGAATGGAACGGGGTGACGGCGAGCTTCTATGTCCCCAGCCTGGTGCTGGAGAACACCGCGCCGCTGTGGCACGACGCCATGGCGGCTGCGGTGGCCTGGCTGACCGATCCGTCGAGCGGCCAATCGATGCCGCTCGACCCCTCACGGCGTGCCGAGGCCGGAGAGCTGCTGGCCGGACTGCAACCCGGCGGGGAGCACCAGCGCCTGGCTGGTCACACCGCTGTCGAGGCGGCACTGGAAGTCACCAAGCAGTGGAGCCCCTCGCAGCGCGAGGCTTGGCTGTTGCGGGCCGAAGGCGTGCTGCCCCGAACGGTCCGTCCCGGCTGGGACGGGTTCATGAACGTGCAGCAGATGAAAGACCTGGTGGCGCGCGGTCACGAGATAGGTAGCCATTCCCATTCCCATGCGCTGCTGCCGCAATGCACGGACGATGAGCTGCGGGCTGAAATTGCGGGCTCCAAGCAGAGGCTGGAAGCGGCGCTTGGCGCGCCCGTCACCACCTTCTGTTATCCCAACGGATCGACCGATCCGCGGTCCATGGCGCAGGTCCGTGAGGCCGGCTACCGGGCCGCCGTCACCACGCAGTGGGGGAGCAACGCCTGGGCAGACGATCACTACCGGCTGCAGCGATTCAACATGAACGCAAAACACGCACAAGACCGCCAGGGCCGCTTCTCCGAGGCCCGGCTGGCGTGGCGCATGAGCGGCCTGCACCCGGGACTGACCGGTGCGAGACGGGACCCCTGCAGCGGAACGCCGGCGTGACCCCTGTCTGAGGCCAGCACCATTCCTTCAGGTGCTGGCGTCGGGCATCTCCGGATGCCCCAGCCGCTGCAGCAATGCACGCATCGATGCTGGGTCCTGAAAACGACGCGCGAACTTGCCGAACAGCGACCGTTTGAGCAGCGGAAAGCCGGCCTCCAGCATCTGCTCCGGGCAATTCAGGCACAGGTCCTGGTAAGTCGACCCGTCGGTGTACCAGAAGGCGCCCACCCGCATGTGATCGCTGGCCACCCGGGCAAGACGGGTTTCCTGCAGCAGGATGACCGGGGCGGACGTGCTGTAGCACCAGTCGGTGGAAATCACGGGGGCGACGGCCCGCAGCAACTCCTCATCCAACTGGCGAATGATCAGGGCGAAGGACTGAAGGTGGTTCTCCTCCATCGAGCTGGCACTCAGCCCGGCAAGACGCCAGGGCGATCGCTCGATGAACGGTGTCAGCGGCGAGAACGGACCGAGCATCGAATCGTTGAGCAGCATCACGTCCGAGCCGGGTGCGTGCCGCGCCAGTTCGGCCAGACCGATCGCGTAGGCCGAGAAATCAAAGCCCTCCATCGCCTTCCAGTACAGCGCATCGCAATGGTTCTTCAAGACGTCGAGCACCGGATGACCGGGCGGGCAGGTGCACACGATCATGAGCCGGGCATTTTCTTCCGCCAGACGCTCCAGCGTGAACCGGTGCTGCACCGACAGCTGTCCCTCCGGCAGGTACATGAAGTACAGCAGCCAGGGTCCGGCCGAGGACGGGGGCGCCAGCAACTTCCACGCAGGAGCGTTCTGGCGGGTCCGGCGGGCTGACCAGCGGCGCCAGACGATGCTCCAGCGGGGAGCGCTGCGGACGTAGTCCCAGTAGGTCTGGACGCCGGGAACCGGACGGACGGGGTCAATAGGCATTCTTGCCCGAGAGCGCGCCGAAGGTGCGCAGCAGGATGGAGAAGTCCAGCCAGAGCGACCAGTTGTTGATGTACTCGATGTCCGCCTCGATGCGCTGCTGCATGCGCTCGATCTCGCTGGTTTCCCCGCGCAGGCCCCGCACCTGGGCCAGCCCGGTGATGCCGGGTTTGATGTTGTGGCGCGCGAAGTAGGCATTGATCCCCTTCGAGTACTGCTCGTCGTGCTGCACCGCGTGGGGACGTGGCCCGACCAGCGACATCTGGCCTTGCAGCACATTGAAGATCTGGGGCAGCTCGTCCAGGCTGGTCTTGCGGAGAAAGGCACCGACACGGGTGACACGAGGGTCGTTGCGGGTGGCCTGCTGGATCACGCCGTCGGCCGGCTTGTGCACGAACATGCTGCGGAATTTCCAGATGTGGAAGACCCGGCCGCTCCAACCCTTGCGCGCCTGGCGGAAAAACACCGGGCCCTGGCTGTCCAGTTTGATGGCCAGGGCGATCAGGAGGAGAAAGGGCGAAATCAGCACCAGGATGAGCACGCCCAGCACGCGGTCTTCCAACGATTTCAGCAGCAGACGGGTGCCTGTCAGGGGCGTTTCCGACAGGGTCAGGACCGGCAGTCCGGCGATCTCCCGAACGCCGTAGTTCACCAGCAGCAGCGAAAAGATGTCGGGTGCCCAGTGCACCGCCACATGGCGGTCCAGCAGCTGGAAGTACATGTCCTCGATCAGATCCGACTTGCTCAGGGGAACCGCGAAGTAGACGGTGCGCACGTCGTGGCGGTCGATGACGTCCAGCAGGTCGTCCAGCTCACCGATGATGTCGGGTTCCTTGAGCGGGCCAAAGTTGGTGGCTTCGTAGAGGGGCGCGTTGGCGCTGGCGCCACGGCTTTGCAGCGACGCAGGCAACTGCAGGCAGCCAACCACGTTCTGGTTCAGCCAGGGATTGCCAGAAATCTTGTTTTGCAGGTAGCGGGCCAGTTTTCCGGTGCCGACGATCAGCACGTTCTCTGCGGGCACCGCATGCAGCATGACGCGGGTCTGCACCTGGCGGCTGAGGTACTGCAGCAGAACCTGCAGCAGGTAGCCCGCCACATACAACTGCAGCAGCAGCAGTCGGGAGAAGGTTTCGGTCTGCTTGGTCGCAAAGCCGACCACGAGAAGGAATGCGAATGCCAGCGACCAGGCCTTGAAGTGGGTCAGGGCCTTCTGCGTGAAGCTGCTGTTGCTGCGATAGACGCCAAACTGGTCGTAGGCGAACAGCATGCCCATGGCCAGCAGCAGCAGCATCATCGAGTAGTCAGCCGTGAGCCCGCCGACCTGCTGGCGGATCAGCAGCAAGGCCAAGCCCATGACGGCCGCCAGGTCCACCAGCGTCTGTACCGCCGTGGAGATGCTGCCGCGGCGCTTGAGGATGGATCTTGGGGGTCGCTTGGGAAGGACCATGGCAGAAAGTATAGGTGTCCGATGATGTTCAGAAGCTGACGAAACGGTCAGATGCGATGTCGCGTTACCACATGCGGATGATGTGTCACGGCTTGCTCTGGGCGACGCCGGTCTTGGGGTAGGACGTCACCACCGACCAGATCACCTGGCTCATCAGCCGGGCCAGCTCGGGGGAGATGGGCTTCCATGGCGTGCCGTCCACCAGCTGGACGTCGAACGGTTCCGTGGGGGGCGGGCGGTGGTAGAGCACCGCGTAATGGGTCAGGGCAACCAGGTAGTTGCCCAGCGGACTCAGGTGGATCATGTCGCGCTCGCCCTTGTCGTTGACGTTGAAGAGGTCTTCACGGGACCGCAGGCGGTCAACGCCGCCCCGGGATTCGACCTCCCGGACCAGGCGGGCCATCACCTGTCCGGCGGGAATGACGTACACCGGTCCGCCCGTGTCCCCGTGCGCCATGCCCTGCGCCAGCAGCACGCCTTCCCAATAGAGGGCCAGGTCTTCGTCCAGGCGCTCCAGCCATCCCTTGGCGTCGTTCAGTTCGTGCCACAGTTCGTAGAGATAGACGCGGGTCTGCGGATTGGCCGTCCGGGCAGCCCGTGCCCACTGGCGGATGTACTTGGGACTTTGCTGGTACTTGATCGCGTCCTTGATTTCGACCGACTCGGCCAGCACCAGCACGTCGAACCGGCCACTGTCGACCGCCTGGCGGGCGTCCTGGTAGCGTGGGTGGGCATTCTCCACATCGAATCCGTTGACCGGCACGTCGGGTTCCCAGTGCGATCTCAGGGACGCTCCCCATCCCAGCTGGGAGCGGTGATCGTGGCCGGTGCCCGCCAGCTGCTCCAGCATCATCGGCACGTCCTTGTTGACGAGGCTGTGTCCGATGTAGAAGACCCGGAGGGGTTTGTCGGGAGGGGCCAGCGGTTGGGCGTACATGGTGGCGAGCTCGGCCGGCTCCAGGGTCTTCTGCCCGTTGCAGGCGGTCAGGATGCAGGCCAGCGCGACCTTCAGCGAATGTCTCAGGAACATGTGGTGAGAACCGGTGGTGGGTGTGGAGAGGCCGTCTGGCCGGCCTGCGCCGTGCGGGACACCGTGGCTCTGGCCCGTGCCAGGTGCTTGCGCAGTGCGGCGGCCAGCACGTCGACGTTCGGGCGCTCCAGGATCTCCATGTGTCTGCCGGGAACACGTTCCACGGCCAGGCCGGGTGCCAGCGAACGCCAGCCGTAGGCCGGTGCCGTGGATGCGTCATCGCCCGCCTGCAGGAACACCACGGGCAGGTCGCTGGGCACGGCCTTGTGGGTCCGGATGGCCTGGGCGTACGCCTGGATGCGCCGGCTGCCCGGCTCACCGCGGTGTTCGGACTGGTGCCGGTAGACGCGGTAGATGTGCAGCAGGTGTTTCACTCCCTGGCGACGCAGCAGGCGCAGGCGCCTGAGCACCCCCGCGACCAGGTGCCGGGGGCCGTGCCCGGGCAGCCGGGAATCGAGCAGGGCGATCAGGCCGATTTCTTCGCCCTCTTGCCGCAGCCGCCGGGCCACCTCGAAGGCGATCGGGCCGCCGATCGAAAAGCCGCCCAGGAAATAAGGCCCGTGGGGTTGAATGCCGCGGATCAGCGCCTGGTATTCCGTCGCCAGCTTCTCGACCGTCACCTCTGGCAGCGCGAGGTCCGCCGGCCATTCCAGCAGGTCGATCTCGGTTTGCGAGAACACCCCGTACACAGGCATCGCCGGATCGAGTTGCTGCGCCAGGCGGCGGTACATCTCCGCGCCAGCCAGCAGAAACAGGCCCGGCTCGCTCCCATGGGGTTGCAGCACGGCGACCGGGATGTCCCTGGATTCCCCGGCCGGTGACTGGGCAAGCGCGGCGGCCAGGTCCGCCACCGTGGGGTGCTTGAACAGCAGGGCCAGCGCACAGGGGCGTTTGAGGGTCGACTCGATGCGGTTGACCACGCCCACGGCCAGGATCGAATGCCCACCGAGGTCGAAGAAGTTGTCGTGGATGCCCAGCTGGTCGGTCTGCAGCGCCGCCTGCCAGATCGCCAGGATGGTGGCTTCGGCGGGATTGCGGGGCGCCACGGACGCTGTGCCAGAACCCGGGGACTCGCTGGGCGGCACCGGCAACGCTCGCCGGTTCGTTTTGCCGTTGGGCAGCACGGGCACCGTGGCCAGTTCGACAAACACGCCGGGCACCATGTAGTCGGGCAGCCAGCGGCGCAGGTGTTCACGCAGTTCCTCGCGCGGGGGCATCGACCCGTGGGGCACCACGTAGGCCGCCAGCCTGGGCTGGCCCGGGACGTCTTCGCGCAGCACCACCACCGCGCGCGCCACGCCGGGGTGGCCGAGCAGCCGGGTTTCGATCTCGCCCAGCTCCACCCGGAATCCCCGCAACTTGATCTGGTCGTCCAGCCGGCCGCCGTGTTCCAGCGAACCGTCGTGGCGCCAACGCCCGCGGTCGCCGGTGCGGTACAGGCGCCGGTTGAGGGGATCCGGCGCGTCCGGCTGCACGACGAACCGCTCTGCGGTCAGCGCATCAAGGTGGTGGTAGCCGATGGCCACGCCTGCGCCGCCGATGCAGATCTCGCCCGGGACGCCGATCGGGCAGGGCTGAAGGTGTTCGTCGAGCACCTGGATCGAGGTGTTCCACACCGGGCGCCCCAGCGCGATGGCGGGCATGGCCTCGGGTGACACCCGCCAGCAGCTCGACCACACCGTGGTTTCGGTGGGGCCATACATGTTCCAGACCTCGCCACAGCGGGCCAGCAGCCGGGAGGCCAGGTCGGGAGCCAGGGTCTCTCCACCCACCAGCGCCTTGAGTTGCGGGTCTCCGGCCCAGCCGGCTCCGAGCAACAGGTGCCACCGCGACGGCGTGGCCTGCAGCACCGTGATCTTTTCGCGCGCCATCACCTCGGCCAGCGCGCCACCATCGGCGGCCTGCGCTTCGCTGGCGACGACCACGGTGCCGCCCGTCCCCAGGGGCAGGAACAGCTCCAGCGCCGCGATGTCGAAGCTGGGGGTGGTCACCGCCAGCAGCCGGTCCTGCGCCGTGAAGCCCGGCGTGTCCGCCATGCTGGCCAGCAGGTTCACCACCGCCCGGTGCGGCACGGCGACCCCTTTGGGCTGTCCCGTGGAACCCGAGGTGTAGATCAGGTACGCGGGATCTTCCGGCCGGGCATCGAGCAGCGGGTCGGCCGGCAGCGGGTCGGCGGCGCTGGCGGCGATCCGCGCGCCGTCCAGATCGACCTGCAGCCGTGGCAGCTGCCCGCAGGCCAGCACCACCGCGCTGTGGGTCACCAGCAGCGCCAGGTTGGCGTCCTCGATCTGCCGTGTCAGCCGCTGGGCCGGGTGGTCGGGGTCCAGTGGCACGTAGGCCGATCCCGTTTTCAGGATGGCCAGCAGCGCGACGACGAGATCGTGGCTGCGGGGCAGGCATACCCCGACGCGGGTGCCGCGCGCAATGCCGCGCTGGCGCAGCAGCCGGGCCAGCCGGTTCGACGCCTGGTCCAGTTCCTGGTGGGTCAGCCGCACGGTATCGAAGACCAGGGCGGCCTGCTGTGCGGAGATCTGCAACCCCTGGGCCACCCATTCGACCACCGACCGGGCTGCCGGCACGCCGGCAGGTCCGTGCGACCACTGGCTCAGGCGGTCGCGTTCGGCATCGCCCGGCAGCGGCAGGGTGGCGATGCGGGTTTCGGGATGACCGACCGCCGCGCGCAGGATGCGCTCCAGATGCTCGCCCATGCGCTGGATGGTTTCGGGGGCAAACAGGTCGGTGGCGTACTCGATCACGATGGCGTGGTCGTACAGCGTGTCGACCACGAAGGTCAGGTCGAACTGGGTCGATGTGCGGTCGAAGTCGAGCCTGGACCAGCTCAGGCCGTCGAAATGGCAGTCGCGGGCCTGCGAGTTCACCATGTTGAACATCACGTTGAACAGCGGCGGCCGGCCGCTGTCCGCCTTCGACGCCAGTTCCCGGACCAGCAATTCGAACGGCATGTCCTGGTGTGTGAAGGCGTCCAGAGAGGTCTCGCGCACCCGCGAGAGCACGGTGCGGAAATCCGGATCGCCGTCCAGGGCGGTGCGGAACACCAGGGTGTTCACGAAGGTCCCGATGAGGTTTTCCGAGGCCAGGTGATGGCGGTTGGCGATGGGCACGCCGATGCCGATGTCGGTCTTGCCCGTGTGCCGGTGGAGCAACACGTTGAGCGCGGCGATCAGCACCATCGAGAGGCTGGCGTCGTGGGCGGCGCCGAGCCCGCGCAGCGCGGCGATGTGGTCGGGGTCCAGGGGAAAGCGCAGCGCGCCGCCACGGAAGCTCTGCGCCGCGGGGCGCGGGAAGTCGTTGTTCAGCGGCAGGGGTTCCAGACCTTCCAGGCGCCGCGACCAGTAGGCCAGTTCGTTGGCCCGCCGCTCGCCTTCAAACCAGCGCCGGTGCCAGGCCGCGTAGTCGGCATACTGGATCGGGAGACCGGGCAGGGAGGCTTGTCCGCCAGCCAGAATGGCGTTGTAGTGCAAGGCCAGTTCCCGCCCCAGTTCGGCGAACGACCACTGGTCGCTGATGATGTGGTGCATCACGATCAGCAACACCGCTTCCTGCTCGGCCGTGTGGATGACCTGCGCGCGAAACAGCGGGCAGCGATCCAGCTGGAACGGGATGCTGGTGAACCTGGCCAGCTGCTGGTGCAGCAGGTCCCCGGACGCGCTGCTGGCGCCGGTTGTCAGCCACACCTCGTCGACGGTGGTGGCCGGGGCTGGCACGACTTCGCCCGAGACGCCGTCGGCGGACCTGATGAAACGGGTTCGCAGGATCTCGTGCCGCTCGACCACGCGCGCGAGCCCCGCACGCAACGCGGCCACGTCGAGCGACCCCTGCAGACGCAGCGCCAGCGGCACGTTGTAGGCGCTGCTGTCGGGCGCCAGTTCGTGCATGAACCACATGCGCTCCTGCGAGTACGAAGGCGCAACCAGGGTGCCGGGCCCCCGCACGCCCGGCGGTTCTGTCGGTGCGGCGATCGCGTGGCGGGGCGCCTCGGACGGCTTCTCCCGTGCGCTGGCCACGAGGTGGGCGAGTCCGCGCACCGTGGGGCGGTCGAAAAGGGCACTGATGGGCAGGTCCACGCCCAGCCGGGCGCGCAGCCGGGACACCAACTGCGTGGCCAGCAGGGAGTCGCCGCCGAGATCGAAGAATTTCGCGTCGGGTGCGATCTCCTCGTGCCCGAGGACCTCGGCCCACAGCTGGGTCAGGGTCTCCATGAGCGCGGCGTCGGGCTCGTGGGTGGTCGACGGTGCCGCATGCGACGGCGGCCGCACCGGGATTCTCAGCGGCTCCAGCCGTCCCTGCCGGTGGAGGCGCTGTGCCGCACCGCGTTGCGGCTTGCCGCTGGATGTGCGGGGCAGGGAGCCGGTGCGCAACGGCACGATGTCGTGCAGCTCCACCTGGTGCTCGATGGCCACCTGCCGCTGGACCCGATCCACCAGTTCGCGGACCACCTCGGGCGCGGGGTTGCGGCGGCACTCGACCAGAAGGACGATCGCTTCCCTCGCACCCTTGTCGACCGAGATGGCCATGACGCCACCGGCACGGACGTTCGGGTGCGCCGCCTCGGCGGTCTGCTCGAGGTCCTGCGGGTACAGGTTGCGCCCGTTCGAAATGATCAGGTCCTTGCAGCGGCCCGCGATGAACAGTTCGCCGAGGTGGAGGAACCCCAGGTCGCCGGTGCGCAGGTAGTGCACCGGGTCGGCTTCCTGAACCGCCAGCGTCGCGCCAAATTGCTCGGCCGTGGCTTGCGGCTGGCCCCAGTACCCCCGGCCCACGCTCGGTCCTGCCACCCATATTTCGCCGATGCGGCCCGGGGCACAGGGCACCCCGGTGTCGGGGTCGACGATGCGCAGCCGGAAGCCCGGCAGCGCCGGGCCGCAGCCCACCAGGGTTCTGGCGCCGGGTGTTTCCGCCGGGACGGGCTGCACTTCATGGCGTTCGAAGGCTTGCGCGTGGAACGGGATCTGGAGCATCGGGCCGTGGGTCTTCCTCACGGTCACCGCCAGCACCGCTTCCGCCAGCCCGTAGGACGGCGCCAGCGCGGAGCGGTGGAATCCGAAGGGTGCAAAGGCCTCGGCGAACGCGTCCAGCGTGGCGGCACGGACCGGCTCCGCACCACAGGTGGCGAGCTGCCAGCTTGTGAGGTCGGCGCTCCAGTGCGGCGTGCGGGCCAGCGCCTGCACACAGGCGGCGTAGGCGAAATCGGGTGCCCCGCTGTGCGTGATGCGGTGCCGGCCGATGGCCTCCAGCCACCGCAGGGGGCGCAGCAGGAACTGCGCGGTGGACATCAGGAACGCGGTGCCTTCCATGTAAAGCGGCTGGATCACGCCATGCACCAGGCCGTAGTCGTGGAACCAGGGCAGCCAGATCAGCCCTCTCGGGTGGGGCGTGTGCACCTCGCCCGACAGCGCCTGGCATTGCGCCAGCACGTTGGCGTGGGTGATCTCGACACCGCGCGGAGCGCTGGTGGACCCGGAGGTGTACTGCAGGTACGCGATGGCGCGGTCGCCCCGGGCACCGGCGCCTGCAGTGGGTGGGGCAGGGGGTCGTGGTTCGGCCAGCAGGGATGCCAGGGTGAGCCACGGCACGTCGGGAAGCTGGGCGCGCCCGGCGGCCAGGTGGTCGTCGTCGGTCAGGATCAGCGCCACATGGGCATCGGCCGCGATGCCCCGCAACCGGGACTCGCTGCTGCGCGGATGGACGGGATCCGGCACCGGTGCCGGGATGGGAATCACCTCGGCCAGGATGCAGCCCCAGAACAGCTGCACGGCCTCCAGACCGTTGTCAAACGCGAGCAGCACCCGGTCACCGGGCGCGGTGAGCGCGCGCAGCCGGCGAGCGATGGTGTCGCTCGCCAGGCCCAGTGCCGCGTAGCTCAGCACCTCCGTGGCATCGAGATCCTGGCCCAGGAACACGTAGGCCGGGCTGTCCGGTTGTGCCGCGACGCGCGCGCGCAGGAGCTCCCCGAGATCGGAGGGCTCCTGCCATTGACCCTCAATGGCGCTGCCAGCGGGCGTCCGTTCGAACATTGTGGATGCGGGGTATTGGATGGCTGTGGGGAAAAAGGCTCCAATCAGGCCGCTGGGGGCCTGTGGGGTGGTTTCAGTTCGATGCCGCGGGATGACAGGAATTCCATGGACGGGATGGCAATGATGTTTTCGTAGGTTCTGGGTTCAGGCGTTTCGATCCGGTGCAATTCGGGCGTTTCCCCGTGTTGCAGCCACCAGAGCAGTTTGCCGGTCGGGCTGCCGGTTTCGGGGGCGAAACAGATTTCAACAAAAATATAGCCCGGAAGAGAGGACTTGATCGACGGGAAATCGTCTTTCTTGGCGTGCTGGCCGTGAAACTCGAAGGCCACCACGGGCCGGTGCCTGGCGATGGTCTTTTGCAGACCTTCGAGCGTCATTGGTTCCAGTCCTTCGACATCGATCTTGATGAAGTGGATGACATCCAGTCCGAGCCCGTCGATGTAACCGTCGCCTCTCTGGATCGGCAGCTGGATGATCTTGGTGTTCCTGGGTGGTTCGGCCGTGTCGCTGACATAGCCGCTGTTGCCGAGGTTGCCGTCGAGATTCACCTGGAAGGAGGCCACGCTGTTTTCGTTGCCCAGCCCCAGCTGGTGGCACTGGATGTTCTGGATGCCGTTCAGTGCAATGTTTTCAACCAGTCTCTCGTAGGCTTCCGGGTTGGGTTCGAAGCAATGAATCCGGGACGCGACCTGGCTCAGATAGATGGCGTGATTGCCGGTGTTCGCCCCGATATCGAGAATCACACTGTTTCCGGGGAGCAGTCCCTTCATGAACGACAGGAACCGTTTTTCGTAAATCCCCTCAACAAAGATGATTTTGTCAATGTATTGGGCCGGATCGATGTTGAAACGCAGGCCGCCGTCGGTGATGTGGACAAACGGCTCCGTCAATTGCGAAATCTGCCGGCGCCGGCTCGGCTGCTGATGGTATTTTTGCCAGACCCGCGACAGGATGTGACCGATTCTTGAGGCGAGGGAGTCTTGTTGGTGCAGTGTCGACATTGGGACTCCTGGGCTGGTTGCTGGCGACCGGTCAATGGCAATGAGAAGGAACTTCCTGGCGCATCATGGTTTCGACAATGCCCTTGCGTACCGCTCATGCAGGGACTTCAAATGGTTCATTCTGGCCAGAAACTCCGCTTCGCAGGCGTGGCGCCTGGCAAATGCCAGTCCGGCCCGGGCCAGGGTGAGCAGCTGTGCGCGGTCTCCGGCGAGCCGGGCAATTTCGGCCGCCAGCGCCTTCCAGTCGTCCATCGGCACGGAACGCCCGCCATCACAGTGCCGCAGCAGGCCCGCAAAGGCTTCGTTGTCGTATCCCACGATGGGCACGCCACAGCCCAGCGTCTCGAGGTAGGTGCATGACGGATCGCCCTGCCGGTGGCAGCAGACGAACAGGTCGATCTCGTCCCGGATGCGGGGCATCAGCGCCGATTCAAAGTCGAGCACGCCGCCCAGCACGACCTCGTTGCCAAGCCCATGTTGCTGGATGTCCTGCGCCATGGCCGGCGCAAGCGGCCCGTCGCCATAGATGTCCATGCGGAAAGGCACACCGAGTTCCCACAGTGCCTGCGCGACCTTGACCAGGTGGTCGGCCCCCTTCATGGCCGTCAGGCGCCCGCTGAACGCCAGGCGGATCGGGCGCTGCGGGCCGAACGGGAGCGCACGGTCCGCCAGCCCTGGCTCGGCCGGGATCATCTGCCGGGACACGCGGCTGTCGAAATACAGCAGGGTGTTCGCATTGAGTTCGCGGTAGGCCTCGTAGGTCGGCGTGCCGTTGCACTGCAGGCCCGCCGCCTGCCGCACCGTTGCCACGATGGCCTTCTCCTGTCCGGCGGTCCAGTGGTGCCGGCGCCAGCGCCGCCAGAACACCGGGTGGTCGGCATCCACGATCTGCAGCCGGGTCTTCAGGGAGTATTCGGTGACCAGCACGAACGGCACACCGGCCTGCGCGCAGGTGGCCGCCGCGTGGTTCATGCGGTGGTCGGGGCCACCCATCACGATGGCCGCTTCCCTCATGGTTTGTTTCGCCTGTTCCGAGTCGAAACGCGTGAGCACCACCTGGAAAGGCAGCGCGTCCACCCGGACCCAGACGTCATCGAGATTGACCGAGTGCTCGTGTTCGTCGGGTTCGATCAGCAGGGTCACCGGACCCTCCCAGTGGTCCACATGCGCCTGCATGCCGGAGACGAACTTGCCGGTCAGCCGGAGCTGGTCCGGCCGTCCGATGCCGGCGGTCAGGCTGGGGGCCACCACGAGAGGTCGTTTCATGGTGCCGGGGGGTCAGTGAATCACCAGGCTGACCACCATGTCCTGGGTGGTGGTGATCGTTCCCGCCAGGCCGGGGGGCGTGCTCTCCCGGGCATCCTGCCGGAACGGGCGAGCCACAAAGCGGGTGTCGTCCAGGGTGGGCGCCATTTCAATCGCCACGTCCTGGAAATCCAGCAGGGCACGGATCTGTGGATACACCCACTTGTAGTAGGCCTCCTTGGCGCAGAAGACGCGGGTCACCCAGCGGGCGCGCTCGGCCTCGGGCAGGTCGGCCAGACGCTGCAGCTCATCGGGGCGGCAGATCAGGTCCCACAGGTCCCGGGGCAGGTCGCGGTCGGGCTCCACATCGACCCCCACCGACTGGCGGTGTTCGCGCAGCGCCACGATGGCGATGCAGGTGGTTTTGCTGTGGGAGATGGAGCCCACGAGATCCGGGGGCCAGCGCGGACTGCGGTCCGGATCGGCAGGCAGGGTAACACCAGGCCGTCCCAGTCGGCGCATCGCATGGCGGGCGGCCGATCGCCCCGCCGCGAACTCCTTCTGGCGGTGCGCGATGGCACCGGAGACCGCCGCATATTCTTCGGGGGTGAGCATCGCCGGGTCACCGTCCGCCGTGCTGCAGCAGACCGCCGCGGCATGGTGTCCCAGCAGGGCTTGCAGGGTGCTCTCCATGCGCTGATGCATCGGGAGGGGCGGGGAACCGGTGCTCAAAGGGTGCTCCCCGGTCTTGTGGTGCGCATCGCCCGCCGCCGCGCCATGGCATCGGCACGCACCTGGGCGCGTTCGGTGGATTCGGCGGCAGACTCCGCCGTGTCGCGTGGCTTGTCGTCCAGGTGGGCGGCCAGCGCGGACAGGGTCGGGAAGCGGAAGATGTCGGTGATGCTCAGGCGGGTGGTGTTGAGCGTCTGCCGGATCTCGCGGTGGGCCTGCACCGCCAGCAGCGAATGGCCGCCCAGCGCAAAGAAATTGTCCTTCGCGCCAATCTGCGGCACGCCCAGCACGCGGGACCAGATGGCGGCGATCTTCTGCTCGACCTCGTTCTCGGGTGCCACGAACACCTCGGTGCGTTCGCGCTGCGTGGTCTGTGTCGGTGCCGGCAGGGCCTTCCGGTCGACCTTGCGGTTGGGTGTGAGCGGGAACTCGTCGACCGTCACGAAGTGCGCCGGCACCATGTGTTCGGGCAGGCGCGTGGCGGCCCACTCGCGCAGCTGCTCGGTCGACACGCCCGCATCGGCACGCAGGTAGGCCACCAGGCGCACGTCACCCGGCTGGTCTTCGCGGGCCACGACCACAGCCTGGCGGACACCGTCGACCGATTCGAGCACGGCCTCGATCTCGCCCAGCTCGATGCGGTAGCCACGGATCTTGACCTGGAAGTCGGCGCGGCCGAGGAAGTCGATCCGGCCGTCCGGGCGCCAGCGCGCCAGATCGCCGGTCCGGTACATGCGCGCGCCACCGGGCGCCACACAGGCCGGGCGGACGAACGGGTCGGCCGGAAAGCGCTCGGCGGTCAGGTCGGCGCGCTGCCAGTAGCCGCGCGTGACCCCGTCGCCGCCGATGTAGAGCTCGCCCGGCACGCCGACCGGGACAGGCTCCTGGTGCTCGTCGAGCACATACATCTGGGTGTTGGCGATCGGACGGCCGATGTTGACGACCGACTCGCCGGCGCCGGCGGTCTCGGTGGACGACCAGATGGTGGTTTCGGTCGGGCCGTACATGTTTTCGATCGAGGCGCTGGTGACCAGGCCCAGCTCCGCCACCAGCGTGCCCGGCAGGGCCTCGCCGCCGATCATGAGGTGCTGCACCTGCGACAGCGCGGCCTTGGCCTCGTCGTTCATTGCGATCATGCGCGCCATGCTGGGCGTGCACTGCAGGTGGGAGACGCCGTGCCGGACGATCTGCGCGGCGATCGAGAAATCGTCGTGGGCCACGGCCGTGGGCTGGTTCGAGCGGCGCAGCACCTCGGCCAGGGGATACAGGGCTTCCATGACCTTCTCGACCGGGATGCCGTAGTCGATCAGGCAGGCGACTTCGGCCACACCGATGGCCTTGAGTTCCTCCACCCGCTTGAGGCAGTCGTCCACGGTGCCAAACAGGCCGGAGTCTTCGAAGTAGCGCAGGAAGGCGAACTCCAGGATGCCTTCCAGTTCGTCCTCGGTCAGCGACCGCAGGTCCAGCTCGAACGGATTGCTCACGCCCACCGGCTTCTTGAAGGCCGGGAAGGCCCAGGCGTACTGCTTGATCAGGCCGGCCGCGCTGCGCAGGTAGTCCTTCATCGGACCACGGGCCGTCTCGCGCGCCTGCTCGCGGTCGCGCGCCACATAGGTGTGCAGCATCAGGGTGACGGTGAAGTTCGCCGGGTCGTGGCCGGCGTCGCGCAGGGCCTGGTGGTAGATCTTGATCTTGCCGCCGACCTCTTCGACGGTCTGGCCCAGCAGGTGGGTCAGCACGTGGGCGCCGATGGCGCCGGCTTCCTTCCAGGTCTCGGGGTTGCCGGCGGTGGTGACCCAGATCGGCAGCTCCTTGGAGACCGGACGCGGCTGCGTGACCACGTTGAAGGGCTCGCCACTTGCCGTGGGAAAAGCCACCGCCTCGCCGCGCCAGAGGTGGCGCAGCTGCTCGATGGTCTCGAACATGGCTTTCTTGTTGTTCGGCGGGGTGTTCTGCGGACGCAGCACGAAATCATCGGGCTGCCAGCCGGAGGCGATGGCGAGGCCTGCGCGCCCGTTGGTGAGGTTGTCGATCACGGCCCATTCTTCGGCGATGCGCGCCGGATGGTGCAGGGGCCCCACGCAACTGCCGGCGCGCACGCCGATGTTCTTCGTGACCGCCGCCACGGCGGCACCCGTCACCGAGGGGTTGGGGTAGGGGCCGCCGAAGGCATGGAAGTGGCGCTCGGGTGTCCACACCGCGCAGAAGCCGTGCTGGTCGGCGAACTTGGCGCCCTCCAGCAGCAGTTCGTATTTCTTCGGGCCGGCGCCGTCGTCGTTGCCCCAGTAGTAGAGGCTGAAGTCCATCTTCTGCGCCGAGATCGGCATCGTGCCGCTGGAGACGAGCGCGCGGTTTTCGTCGCTGGAGAGCACGAGCTTGAAGCCGCGGGCCAGCGTGTAGAACAGCTCCAGCACCGAAATGTCGAATGACAGGCTGGTGACGGCCAGCCACACGCCGGGAGGATCGTGGCGGATGCGGTCGTCCATGCCGCGGAAGAAGTTGGCCACATTGCGGTGCTCGACCATCACGCCCTTGGGCCGGCCGGTGGAGCCCGAGGTGTAGATCATGTAGGCGATGTCGGACGGACTGACGCCACTGACCGGATCGGTGTCGGGCTGATGCGCGATGGCCGGGTCGTCGTCGATCACCAGCACCTCGGCCTGGTGCACCGGCAGGCTGTCGACCAGGGTGGACTGGGCGATGATCACCGGGGCGCCGCTGTCTTCGATGTAGAGGGCGATGCGGTCGGGCGGGTAGGCGGGGTCCAGCGGCACGTAGCCACCGCCCGCCTTCTGGATCGCCAGGGCGCCGATCAGCAGGTCCAGCGAGCGCGGCGTGTACAGGCCGACCAGGGTGCCGGGCACCACGCCCATGGCCGCCAGTCGGTGGGCCACCTGGTTGGCGCGGCGGTTGAGCTGCGCGTAGCTGAGGGCCTCGCCTTCGAACACCACCGCCGTGGCGTCCGGTGTCCGGCGCACCTGCTGCTCGAAGAACTGGTGCACGCAGGTCTGGCGCTCGTAGTCGCAACGGGTGTCGTTCCAGCCGTAGAGCACCTGTTCGCGCTCGGCCGGGCTCATGACGGGCAGGCGGCCGAGGGCCATCTCGTCGGCCGCCGGGTCGCCCAGGGCGTCCAGCACCCGTTGCAGGCGCTGGGCCAGGGTCGATGCCGCCCCGGTGGTCAGTCGGGCTTCGTCGTGCCACACGGTCAGCGCGCCGGGGGCGGTGATCTGGACCGTGATCGCCGTGCCCTCGATGCCCGCCGCTTCGCCGCCCGTCGCCAGGCCGACCTGGGGCACGGTGAGCGCCTTGATGGCCGGGTCGCGGACCACCAGGTCCAGGGCAAAGGCCGGGGCCTGCCGCGCCGCCGACAGTGCTTCGGCGCATCGGGTTGCAAAAGCCGAAAACGGGGTGTCCCCCGCGGCCGTGAGGCGCAGCGGTACCCAGGCCGACAGATAGCCAGGCGCCACGGGGGCGCCGGCGTCCCGGTAGGCCAGATCGAAACCCGCCTTGCCACTGACGCGCGCCACCCAGGCCGCCACCGCGGCCAGCAGGCGGTCGCCCGATAGGCCGGCCTGGGCCGTCAAGGATGCTCCCTGCCAGCGGCCCGGGCCGGCGGCCGCGGCCACCAGCGGCAGATCGACACCTTCCGGTGCCTGCAGGCACCGGCGCCATTGCACTTCACCGCCCACCACGCGCGCCATGGCCTCGGTGAGTGCCTTTGCGGCGTCGGCGCCGGGCAGCGGCAGGCGGTCCCCCGGCTGGGCCAGGGTCGACGGACACACGGCCTGCCCCTGCAGGTCCCGCAGCCCCGTGAGGCGCACCGGCGCCGAGCCGGTGCCCACCACCAGCCCACCCATGGTCGCCTCCAGCACCTCACCCGGCGCGGCGGAGGCAGGCCCGGTTTCCGGGGCTGCGGCCGACACCAGCAGAACCCGGTCGCCGACCACCAGCTTGGGACAGGTCATCGGGTTCCAGTAGCTGCCGTGGTCCAGCGCCCGCACCAGGGCCAGCACCTCGTCGGCCGGCCGGGTCAGGTCGATGCGGGCGGCGGCGGCGGGGCGGTCCAGGCGCGCGTGGTAGCTGCGCTGGCCCAGATCCTGTGGCTGGCGCTGCAGGCCGGGGCCATGCAGGTCCGCCAGCAACCCCGAGAAGCTCTCCATGGCGGCTTCGTAGCAGCGGGTGTTCAGGGTCAGCGCGGTCTCGTTGGGCGCCATCTCGAACAGCTGCTGTTTGACGATGTCGCCTTCGTCGATGCCGCCTTCGATCATGTGCCAGGTCACCCCGTGCTGCTTCTCGCCGGCCAGGATGGCCCAGACCGGCGCATTCAGACCGGCGTGGCGGGGCAGGGGGCCGTCGTGGAAGTTGATGGCGCCACGCGCGGCCTGGGCCAGCACGGCCTGGGGGATGACGGACAGGTTGGCGATGCTGAACAGCCAGTCGAAATGCAGGCCGGCGAGGCGCTCGGCGAGCCCTTCACCGGGTGCTTCGACACGCAGGTCCCGGCCCACCGCCCAGGAACGGATGTCCGGGTTGCGGGTGACCACCGCGCCGATCCGGTCGCCGTGCTGCAGCAGTCGCTCCGCGCACTGGATCAGAAGAGATTCGTTGCCCATCACCACACAGGAAAAATTGCTCATTGGCGACTCCGGGATAACCAAACACAGTGATTCAGACCGATGCGGCGCTGGGCCGCCCAACCAGGCGGCGGTGCCAGGCGCAGCGCAAGGCATGTGAGACAAGATCGCGCAGGAAATGCACAGGCTGGTCTGTGCTGCCTTTGCGGAACAGCCGCCGGGTCCTGAAGATCAGGGCGCCGGCCAGATGGGCCAGTGTCGCTGCGCCAGCGTAGGCCACGCCGTGGTTCTTGGTGAAGAACCACAGGCGCGAATCGAACCAGAACGGCGGGATGCGTTTCCAGCTCTTCATGCCGGTGGAGACCGAGCCGATGTGCATGACGCGGCTTTGCGGCAGGTACACGGACAGCCAGCCCGCCCGGCGGGCGCGCAGGCACAGGTCGGTTTCTTCGAAATAGAGGAAGAACCGCTCGTCGAATCCGCCCGCGTCTTCAAAGGTGCGGTGGCGGACCATCAGGCTCGCGCCCGCCATCCAGTCCACCACCTGTGCTTCCCCGGGTTCGGGCAATGCCACGATGTAGCGGCGCAGCAGGCGTGAAATGGGACCGGTCTTCGCAGCGCCTTCGAACTCGCTGAACACGGTCGGAAAGCGGAACGCCGTCTGGTGATAGACGCCGTCTTCGCCGTGCAGGCGGCTGCCCGCAAAGCCCACCTGGGGATGGGCCTGCAGGTACTCGGCCAGCAGGCGGATGGCGCCGGGCTCCGGAAAGGCGTCGGAGTTGAGGATGTAGATGTAGTCGGGCGCCGAGCCATCGGGCAGCCCCTGGCGGATGCCGAAGTTGTTGCCGGCGCCGTAGCCGCCGTTGCGGCCCGACTGCAGCACCCGCACCCGGCTCCAGCCGCGTTCCTGCACCGCCTGGGTCAGAATTTCGTAGGAACCATCGCCCGAATCGTTGTCGACCACGGTGATGGCGCCCGCCAGCCCTTCCATTTCCTTCAATGCGGTCTCGACCGCCCGCAGCGTCAGCGCGGGCGTCCGGTAGTTGAGCACGATCGTCAGGACACGGGCGTCCGCGGGCTGGTTCATGCGTTTGCCCCAGGCCGTTCGGCCTCTTCGATGCAGGCCTTCATCAGGCTGGCCATCACGCGCACATTCGGCTCCAGCACCATGGAGTCGTGGTTGCCCGGTACTTCCAGCACGCGCAGGGCAGGCATGTGGCGGGTCCAGTCGTTGTCGGCATAGACATACTCCCGGTCCGCGGTCACCCAGCGCCCGCCGGAGACCTTCCAGTGACGGTCCAGAGGAGGGCGGAACAACACCGCAGGCCCGTTCCAGGCATGCAACTGGTAGCGGGGCAGCGCGGCCAGGAAGGCCGCCTGGATCGCTTCGTTGTTCAGCTGGTTCGCGCGGGGCTGGAGCGGCGGCGCATTCCGGTGGCGGTGCCGGTGGAGCTCCCAGCGCACGCGGTCGCGCGCCCAGGTCCACAGGAAGCCGGCACCCTTCTTGCGCATCTCGGCCAGCTTGATGATGGTCTTGTCCAGGCGACTGAGCCGCGGTCCCACGGGCAGCGGCGTGTCCAGCATCACCAGCAGGCTGATCTTTTCACCTGCGGCCTCCAGCTGGCGGGCGATTTCGTAAGCCGTGATGCCACCGCCGGAGAAGCCGCCCAGCAGGTAGGGGCCGTGCGGCTGCACCTGGCGCATCTCCGCGATGTAGTCGGCGGCGGCGGCCTCGAAGGTCTCGTGCGGCGCCTGATCGCCGTACAGGCCACGCGCCTGCAGGCCGTAAAACGGCCGGTCGGTCCCCAGCAGGCGGGCCAGGTGCCGCAGGTTCAGCACGTTGCCGAACATGCCCGCGACCAGGAAGAACGGCGTGCGTTCACCACCTTCGCCATCGTGCATGGGCACCAGGTGCACGAAGCGGCGCCGGGCGGGTGCTGCCACCTCACCGGCGGCGGGAGCGGCCTCGGCAGAGGCGCTGTCGCCGATGCGTTCGCGGATCAACGCCGCACACAGCGCGATGGTCGGAGCCTCGAACAGCACCGAGATCGGGAACTCGACCCGGTAGGCCTTCTTGATCATCGCGAACAGGCGCACCGCGATCAGCGAGTGCCCGCCCAGATCAAAGAAGCTGTCCTGCACGCCCACCTGATCGACGCCCAGCAGCTCTTCCCAGAAACCCACCAGCGTGCGCTCCACATCGTTGCCCGGCGCCACATAGGCGCTGTCGAGGTCGGGACGCTGGAACTTCTGTCCGGAGCCGGCGTCGGTCGCTGCGGCCTCGCCGGCCTTTCGCACCAGCGCGTCCAGGTTCATCGAGGTGATCACCACCTGCGGCAGGCCGGTGGCGAGCGCGCGGCCGAAGGCATCGGCGCCTTCGTGCGGCAGGATGCCCAGCGACATGGTGTATTGCAGCTGCTCCTCCGCCTGCGAGAGCTTGGCGTGCGCGCCGGCGCCCCCGGTTTCTTCGAACACCAGTTCGCGCGCATCGAGCCGGCTGACAGAGGACGAGAACCCGCCCTCCTGCAGCCGCTTGATCGAAAAGCCCTGCACCTCCACGCAGACCTCGCCCTGCGCGTCGCACAGCGTCACGTCAAAGACCGCGAACGGAGCGTCGGCGCGGTTGGGCTGGGCGTTGCGCACCCAGCTCCACACCGTGCCCGGCAAGGGGCGGTGCACATGCACCGCCTGGTACGACACCGGCACCCAGAGGTGATCGGCCTTGTAGCCATCGATCAGGTGCATGGCCCAGCCGGTGGCCAGGTCCAGCAGCGCCGGGTGCAGGAGGTAGCCCGCTGCGAGGTCTTCTTCGAAGGCCGGCGGCAGTTGCAGGCGGGCAATGCCCTCGCCGTCGCCATAGGCCACCGATTGCAGCACCCGCCAGCGCGGGCCGAAGTTAAGGTGTTCCTCCTGCGGCGAGCGCAGTCCTTCGGAATCTTCGGCACGGCGGAGCAGACAGCGGGTCTGCAGCGCGGCGGTGTCGACCCGTTGGGCCGCGGGCAGCACACCCGGTACCAGCGTGGCCTGGGCGTTGAGCTGGAAGCCCTTGCGTCCCTCAAACAGCACGTCGCTGCGCACTTCCAGCGCATAGCCCTCGTCGCTGCGCGCCAGCTTCACGCGCACCTCGCGGGTCTGGCCGTCGTTGACCTCCAGCGGGCGGAAGAAATACAGATCGCGGATCGAGAAAGCGCCGGTTTCGCCGTTGCCCCGCAAGGCCTCGGCCGCCAGCTCCAGATACCCGGTGCCGGGCAGCAAGGCCTGTCCCGCCCGGGTGCGGTGGCCGTCGAGAATCCAGCGGTCTTGGGTTTGCCAGGAGGCGGTGAACAGCCGGTGGCCCGATGCATCGAAGGTGGCCTCGTCGAGCAGCGGGCTGCCGGCCGGGTGGCGGGGTGGCGGTGCGGCTTCGCCCAGGCGGCTGGCCATGGCTTTCGCGGCCATGCCGACCTCGTTCCAGATGCCCCAGTCGATGGCCAGCACCTTGGTGCGCTGCCCTGCGCGGCTGAGCGCGTAGGCGTTGAGGTACTCGTTGGCCGCCACATAGTCGACCTGACCCGCCGGCGCGGTCACCGTGCTGGTCGAAGAGAACAGGATCAGCCGGTCGATGCTGCCATCGGGGAACAGATCGTGAAGGATCTGTACCCCGTGCACCTTGGGCGCGAACACCTCTTCGACACCGCCCGAGGTCTTGGTCATCAGCGGTCCGTCGTCCACCACCCCGGCGGCGTGGATCACCACTTCGATGCGTCCAAAACGCTGTTGCGCCTGCCCGGCAGCGGCCTGCATGTCCTTGACGTTGCAGACGTCGGCGGCGACCACCAGCACCTGGGCACCCAGGCTTTCGAGGCGACGCACCGCCAGGATGCGTTGCACCACCGGGTCCAGCGGATTGCCGCTGCGCAGCCGCGCGTCCCAGGACTCGGGCGCGGGCAAGGCCTGGCGCGCCAGCAGCACCAGGCGGGCCTGTTTGTCGCGGGCCAGGCGCTCGGCCAGCGTCAGGCCGATGCCACCCAGGCCGCCGGTGATCAGGCAGACGCAGCCCTGCGACAGCCCGGACAGTTCCTGATTGGGTGCCAAGGCCAGCGGGGCAAAGCCCAGCTCGAAGCGCTTGTCGGCCCGCCAGGCGGCCACCCGGTTGTCGGGCGCCGCAAACAGGTCTTCCAGCACGCGGTCGGCCAGCGCGTTCAAGGCGGTCGCGTCGGGCCTGGCGCGCCAGCCCTTGTCGACGGCCGGCAGCACCACATCGAGCACCGAGCAGGTCAGGCCAGGCAGTTCGCGCGGCGCCACCCGGGCCGGGCCCATGAGCGTCGCTTTTTCGGGGTAGGGCAGGGCTTCGCCACGCACCCGCGCGGCACCGGAGCTGATCACCGTCAGGTGCTGGGGCTTGGGCAGGTTTTCACCGGCCACGGCCTGCGCCAGGAACAGCAGGCTGAAAAAGCCTTGCTCCAGGTTGCGGTGGAAGAAGCTGCTGCCTGGGCGAAAGTGCTCCTCCTGCGTGACCAGCCAGGCGTGCACGATCTGCTGTGGCGGGTGGCCCGTGGCCACGAGATCGCGCAGCAGCTCGTCGTAACCCTCGCGGCCGCGCTCCGGGGCCAGCAGGTACTCGAACTCGTTCAGCCGAGCAAAGAGATCGCCCGCGCGCACCACCGTGACCCGGTGGGAAGCGCCGCGCAAGCGCTCGACCAGCCTGTCGGCGAGGCCGGCTTCGTCCGCAAACACCAGCCAGGTCTGCGGCGCGGTGCTGGCCAGGTCCTGGGTGACGTCGATCTCGATGTTGGCCTGGCGGGGGCGCCAGCGCGGCTGGTAACCCCAGGCGCCGATGTCGTCGGTGCGCACCAGCTGGGGCGCCGCTTCCGGTGCGGATCGGGCCGTGCCCGGCTCGATGAAGTAGGGCTTGCGCTGAAAGGCGTAGGTGGGCAGGGGCACGCGGTGCCGGCGGGCCTCGCCCCAGATGGGCTCCCAGTCCACCTTGACCCCGGTGGCCCACAGCCGGCCCAGGGTGCCCAGGAACCACACGTCGTCAGGGACGGCGTGTTCGGCGTGGCGCAGCGAGTTGATCACCTGGGAGGCGGGAACGCCGTTGGCCTGTGCCAGGGAGCCCAGCGCCTTGCCCGGACCGACCTCCAGGTACACCCGGTGACTCTCCTTCTTCAGGGTGGCCAGGCCCTCGGCAAAATGCACCGTGTTGCGCAGATGCCGCACCCAGTACATCGGATCGGTGGCGTCGGCGGCGCTCAGTGGCTGCCCGTCGCGGTTGGAGATGATCGGGAGCTTGGGCGGGCTCAGCCGGATGCTGCGCAGGTAGGCCTCGAAACGGCCCAGGATCGGCTCCAGCATGCGCGAGTGCGCGGCGATGTCGATCTGGATGCGTTGCGGTTCGATCTCGCGCTCGCGCAACCGGGCCTCCAGCCGGTCCAGCGCGTCCTGCGGCCCCGACACCACGCACAGTTCGGGCGCGTTGATGCTGGCCATGTCCAGGTCCTGGCCCAGCAGGCCGCGCACCTCGTCCGCGGGCAGGGGCACGCTGAGCATGCCGCCGCGTGGCACGGAGTCGAAGAGCTGTCCGCGCAGCAGCACCAGGCCGATGCAGTCCTCGAACGACATCACGCCCGCCAGGCAGGCGGCGGTGTTCTCCCCCATGCTGTGCCCCAGCAAGGCGGCGGGTTTGACTCCCCAGGACATCCACAGCAGCGCCAGCGCGTGCTCCACGATCATGATCAGCGGCAGTTGCACTGAAGGTCGCCGGAGTTTGTCGACGGCAGCGGCATGCTGCTCAGGCTCCGGCAACCACAGCGCCCGGATGTCGTAGTCCAGCTGCTTCTGCAACACGTCCAGGCCGCGGTCCATCCAGTCCTGGAACACCGGCTCGGTGGCGTAGAGCTCGCGCGCCATGCCCGCGTATTGCGCGCCGCCACCCGGGAGCAGGAACACCACCTCGGGGTCGTCCAGGTGGCTGTGGGTGAACACGCGGCGGGTGTCGCTGCCTTCGAGCAAGGTGGCGGCCTCTTCGTGGCTTTCGGCCACCAGCACGCGCCGGTGCTCGAAGGCCCGGCGCCCCTGTTTGAGCGTGAAGGCCACGTCGGCCAGCGGTTGTTCGGGGTGGGCTCTCAGGTGGGCCGCCAGGGCCTTGGCGTTGGCGTCGAGCGCCGCGCGCGAACGGCCCGACACGACCAGCAACTGGAACGGCCAGTCGGACAGATCGGAGGCTTCCCGCACCGGGGCTTCTTCGAGTACCGCGTGCGCGTTCGTTCCGCCCACGCCCAGTGAGTTGACGCCGGCACGGCGCGGCCCTTTGTGGGACAGCCAGGGGCTCAGGGTGTGGTTGACCCTGAACGGGCTGGTGTCGAAGTCGATCGACGGGTTGGGCTGCTCGTAACCCAGGCTCGGCGGAATCTCCTGGTGTTTGAGCGCCAGTGCGACCTTGATCAGGCTGGCCACGCCCGCGGCGGTGTCGGTGTGGCCGATGTTGGTCTTGACCGAACCAATGCGGCAGAAACCGGTGTCCGGGGTGGTCTCGCGGAACGCCTGCGTCAGTGCGGCCACCTCGATCGGGTCACCCAGGAAGGTGCCGGTGCCGTGGCATTCGATGTAGTCGATGGTTTCGGCGCTCACGCCCGCCACGGCCTGCGCCTCCGCGATCGCCTTGGCCTGGCCATCCACACTCGGCGCCAGATAGCCGGCCTTGGCCGCGCCGTCGTTGTTGACGGCAGTTCCCTTGATCACGGCCCAGACATGGTCGCCGTCCTTGAGCGCGTCTTCCAGCCGCCGCAGCACCACCACGCCGGCGCCAGAGCCGAACACCGTGCCCTGGGCCCGGTGGTCAAAGGCGTGGCAATGCCCGTCGGGCGAAAGGATCTCGCCCTCCTGGAAGAGGTAGCCGCGTGCGTGGGGCAGTTCGATCGTCACGCCGCCGGCCAGGGCCATGTCGCATTCCCCGAGCAACAGGGACTGGCAGGCATGGTGCGTGGCCACCAGCGAGGTCGAGCAGGCCGTCTGGATGTTGACGCTCGGACCCTTGAGATCAAAGACGTGGCTGACCCGGGTGGACAGGAAATCCTTGTCGTTGCCGGTGTGCCGCAGCAGGAACATCCCCGTGCTGGCCACCAGATCGGGGTTGGAGCAGATGTTGAAATAGAAGTAGCTGCCCATGCCGCACCCGGCATAGACCGCAATGCGGCCATCGAAGCTCTCGGGTGGGTGTCCGGCGCTTTCCAGTGCCTCCCAGGCCACCTCCAGGAACTGGCGGTGCTGCGGATCCATGATGGCCGCTTCCTTGGGGCTGAAACCGAAGAACTCGGCATCGAACTGTTCGAAGCCTTCCAGTGGCGCCGCGGCCGGCACATAGTTGCGGTGCCGCATGCGTTCCGGGCTTTCTCCGCTGGCCAGAAGCTCTGCCTCGGTCAGTCGCCGGATCGACTCGACCCCCTGACGCAGGTTCGCCCAGTAGGCCGTGGGAGTGGTTGCGCCCGGTACATGCGCCGCCAGGCCGACGATGGCAATGTCGTTCGAAGCGGCTGAAGGCGTGGTCACGCAGATCTCTCCGGTTGGGTTACCCGTCCAAACTCCTGTCCGTTAAATCATTATGGCTCCACATTTTGTTACTTCACGTGAGCGAGATCACACTTTTGGGGGATCTTCTGGCGTGGAAGCGACACCTTTTTCGGATATGTGGTCTGTGGGAGGCAAGGTGTGGAAATTGATGTCGCCCAGCACGCCGTATGCACTGCGGTCGTGCAGGACTTCGTCGACCAGTTCGACGTCGATCACGGGCGCTTCGGCGGCAAAACCGTAGACCAGCGCCATGTCGCACAGGATGTTGATGCTGCGGGGAATGCCATGGGATGCCTTGGCGATCTTGGCCGAGGCGTAGGGCGTGAACAGCTTCCGTTCCCGCCCGGCCACTTTCAGTCGATGCTCGATGTAGTCGCCAACCTCCACCGTATTCAACGGGGGAATGAAGAAATCGGCCGCCACCCGCTGGGCGAACTGCTGCAGTTCCGGTCGCCTGAGCAGGTCGCGCAACTGGGGCTGACCGACCAGCACGACCTGCAGCAACTGGTCTTTGTCGGCGTTGATGTTGGAGAGCATGCGCAGCGACTCCATCGCCGCGGGGCTGAGATTCTGGGCCTCGTCGACGATGAGGACGACCCGGTGTTTCTTGCCGTACTCGCGGATCAGGAAGCGCTGGAAGGCATCGTACCGGGCGACGGGGGAAAGGCCGTCGTAGGGCAGGTCGAATGCCAGCATGATCCACTCGGTCAGATCGGCCAGCGCGGGGTGGGTGTTGGTCACCAGGCCCACCTTGACCTCGTCGTGCAGTTCGTTGAGCAGCCGGCGGATCAGGGTCGTCTTTCCGCAGCCGATGTCGCCGCAAATGACCGTGAAACCTGCCCGGCTGCGGATCGCGTACTCCAGCATCGTGTAAGCCAGCGAATGGCGCTTGCCCATGAAAAGGAAAGCAGGGTCGGGCTGGATGGAAAAGGGCTTCTCGCGAAGGCCGTAAAAGGACTCGTACACGCTTCAGGTTACCTTGAAAAATGAAAGCGGAATCGCATCCGGATTGCTGCAGGAAAAATCCCTGACTGGAACTGGGATCTACCAGTGTCCCGCCCCGATGCCGACGGTCATTTTGATCTGAGCGTTGACATAGACCACAAGATCAAACACAAAACCCACCATCAGCACAATGATGTGCCGCGGATGAAAGATTTTCCTGGGTTGCTGGGCAATGAATCCGATGCGTTTCGTCAAATAATGCAATGGAATCCACCCGGATGGCCACCGCGGCAACTGGGAACGAATCGTTTCGTTGAGCCAGTTGTCCCGGCCGGCGGCTCTCGCCAATTCCTCGTGGCGCTGATCTGCCGGAAGTCTGTGCAGGGCTTCAAATGCTGCGGCATTGATGGCCGAGCCAATGACAATCCGGGTCTGGTGCCGGATCAATGCCGGCACGGAGCGCTCGGAAGCAAATATGTGGAAGACATCTCCGCCGTCAATCCGGGAAAAATCCTCTTCCCTGGTCATCGCATCGGTGAGAATCATCGCACGCAGAAAACCATCTTCGACCGCCAGTCCAATGGGCAGATGCAGCCGCCGAGCCCTGGCCGAAGGCATGGCGTACAAGGAGCCGCAGATGGCGGTTTTCCAGTCGTTGAGTGTTTCGCTGCTCATGGCGATGACCTTGTCCATCGCGCTGAGGTTTTCGGGGCGGTAGACAATGTCCTTGATCGGGTGCGAATTGAATGCATGCAGTCTGGGATTGGCGGTCAATCCGCGCACCAGGCGAAGCAGGCTGTCGGTCTCGGGCAGTTCAATGTCGGCATCCGTGAAAATCAGCACATCGGCGTCTTGCCGGCTCAATTCATGCACATAGCTGTTCCAGGTTCTGGATTTCCCCCCCAGCGTGAGATCCACCACCTCTATTCTGATGTGAGGGGATGTGCCTTCGGCCGATTGCGCAAATGCGCGCGCCAGCTGGACGGTGTCGTCGTTGCAGCCATTGGCGAGCACCAATAGCCGGGCATCCAGGCCTGTGACGTCCTGACGCATCAACCCGCTGAGCGTCCTGACAATGCCCTTTGCTTCGTTGTGCGCGAAAACCCCGATATCGACGCGTGTCACTTGGTTTCCTGTGGAGACGGCATGGTGTCAGTTTGCCAGTGAACGAATATTTCCGCCATGAGACATGCGCTCCGGCTATTTTTTTCCGTAGGACCGTTGGTCCGGTGGGGGGCCGGACCAGGGTCTGAAGCTGTCGCGGAGCAGAAGGCCGATGCCCGCCGGGTAGTGAAGGATGTACCGTCTCCACAGGCGGCTGGGTTCCTTCATGAGCCGGAACAGCCACTCCATCCCCATTCTTCGCATCCATTTCGGTGCCCGACCGCCCCGGGGCCCGAGAATTTCAAAACTTCCGCCCACAGGCGTGACGACCAGTTCGGGCATCAGGGACTTGAGCTTGAACGCCAGCTGGTCCCCCCGCGGAACGTTCAGCGCCAGGAATACCCAGCGCACCTGCCGCTCGCGCAACGCACCCACGAACGCGCGCACCTGTTCATCGCTCAGGTCGACTTTTCCGTTGAACAGGTAACGGCAGGCCTGCTGTGCAGCGTCGCCGTAGCGCGCCACCGTGGCGGCCGGGTTCACTCCCCCAATGATGGCGTAGGCGGGTAACCGGGGCAGGAGCAGAAAGGCATCGACCAGGTCGACGCCGGTGGTCCGCTCCGGGATGGCCCGGTTGCCGCCCCGGAACCTGGAGGCCCAGACCAGGGGCATTCCGTCCGCGGTGATGATGTCGGCTCGGACGACCAGATCCCAATAGCCGGGATCTCGCGTGAAGCGGGCGAGCATCTCGGTGTTGAGCGTGAGCAGCCATGCCCCTTCTCCCCGGGCAATGCGGTCCAGGAGGCCGTCCAGCGTCTGCTTGATGGTTGCGCGGGAAATCGGCAGCCCGCACAGGATGCAGTGGTCATTCACGTTCGGGATCCGGTGAGGCAATGCACGGGTGGAGGATTTGAGCGACTTATTTGTATTCAATGATGGTGCCGGCCACGCCCCGAAGACGGGTACTGTGGAATTTCAGCGCACCCAAGCCCTCGGCAAACTTGCCAATGACCAGGAACGCGCTGGATCGGGCCGATCCACTGCGCCAGGCCAGGCGCAGCCATTGCAGGGGATAGGCCAGCGCCAGGAGTGCGGCCCAGGGGCCGAACACGACCATGGCAATGCCAATCGACAGCGGCAGCAGAATCCCCCAGAACCAGGACCGGCGCGTTTCGTGGACCCAGTGGCGTTCGGGCGAGGCGCCGTGAAGCCAGGCGCCGGCCGCATAGGCGTGACCCGATCGCATGGTGCGTTTCCACCACTGGCCGAAACGGGTCATGGCGGCATCATGCAAAGTCATCTCGTGGTCCAGCCGATGAATGCGCCAGCCCTTCTGGCGCAGGCGAAGACACAGCTCGGGCTCTTCGCCCGCGATCATGCTGTCCCGGTAGCCATGCACGGCCTGCAGTGCCGAGGCTCTCATCATCGCGTCACCACCGCAGGTCAGGGCATCGCCGATCGGCGTGTTCCATTCCTCGTCGCACAGTCCGTTGTAGATGGAGCGTTCGGGATACCGCTCCCGGCGTCGGCCGCACACCACGGCATGGGAGGGGTGATCCTGGAGAAACCTGCTGGCTGCCGCCAGCCAGCCCTGGACGACCTCGCAGTCTCCATCCACGAACTGCACAAAGTCGACATCCGGGTGTCGCTGCAGCAGCCGCCGGAGGCCCTCGTTCCGGGCCCGTGCAGCGGTGAAGGGCCGCGAAAGATCCAGATCGACCACTTCGGCGCCCATCTCTGCCGCCATGTGATTGGATCCGTCGCTGGAGCCTGAGTCCACATAGACCGTGGCCGGCACAGCGGGCAGGAGCGACATCAGGCAGCGCCGCAGGCGGTCGCCCTCATTGCGCCCGATCACCACCACACCCAGCTTGTTGTCGTGCATGCGAAGCAGTTCCTCGATAGAGTGGCAAGCAACGCGCCAGAGCACCCTGTGCCGTCTTCCCCGCAGCCAAGTCCGAAGGACCCACAGCATTGCAAACATTCTGACATGCTCTTCCTTGGCGCGTTGGTTCAACAGTCCGGGGCAAGATCGGGCCGCCGGATGTGGCGGCCGTACGGCGCCACTATGTGTGTCAATATGGCATGCATGCATCCCCAACCGGATGGACGTCGTGGTGAAATAAAAAGTATGCTTGGCGTAAGATGTGTTTTGTAAAAAAATGAAACTTGGCTTCATCGGGGAAGGGATGCTGCCAACGCTCGATTCGCGGACAGTATTTGTGACGGCGCTAGTCTTTGGAGGCTGACCATGTCTATTTTTTCGCGCTTCATCCTGGCGTTTCTGTTGGCGGCGGTCGTTGGGCCGGTGCTTGCACAAACGGAGTCCGCCTACAAGCTGCGGCACGGCGATTCCCTGATGGTGTCTGTCTGGCGAGACGATGCCTTGAGAATGCAGGTGCGTGTGCTGCCGGACGGCAGCATTACCTTCCCGCTGGCCGGGCGTGTCGAGGTGGTGGGGTTGAGCACGCCGGAGGTCGAGGCCCGCGTGGCGGCAAAACTCAAGAAATACCTGCCCGATCCTGTCGTGACCGTGGCGATCACGGCCGCGGACGGCAATCAGGTGTATGTGCTGGGCAAAGTGATTCGCCCCGGTGCTGTTGCCCTCGTTTCGCCAGAGACCACGGTTCTGCAAATGCTCAGTCAGGTGGGCGGTCTGGACCGCTTCGCCGACGGCAATTCGATCCGGGTATTGCGTCACTCGCCGCAAGGCAACCGCATCCTTCCGGTCCGGTACGATGACCTGGTCAAGGGCAACCAGCTCGACACCAACGTGGTCCTCATGCCCGGCGACACCATTCTGGTGCCTTGATCATGAAATCCCTGCCCAATCCCTGTCTGGTGCTTGCTTGTCAGGCATTTGTCTGGCTGCCGGCAATGGCGCAAAACGCGCTGACCGTGCCTGTGGAAATCGTCAGGGTCAGCAATCCTGACCTGGCCGCAGAAAGCCGTGGCAGCGTCATGCTGTATCGACTCCATCCCCAATACACATTCCAGAGCGTTCAGGGTAACTCGCGCACCGAACTGTCTCTTGGAGGCATGATCGAACGGTCGGGAAATACCGATCTGAGTGCCAGTCGCTCTCTGCCCAGTGTTGGTCTGCTCTGGGAAAATTCCAGTCCGGTGGATGTCGTTGCGTTGCGTGCATCGCTGGAGGAGGCGTCGACCCGGGAGACCGAATTCGCCGAATTCGGGAGAGTGACGCAGGACAGCACGCAGCGGACTGCGACCCTCCGAGGCACATGGACCCGCAACCTGACGGCGGGGTCGTCTCTGGAACTGGCGGCGTCGCATGCCCGCCTGAGCTACGACAGGCCATTGCTTGTCGACTACGCGGAAACGCTCGCGTCGGCGCTTTATCGCATCGAAGCGAGTGCCAGTTCCCGCTATTCGCTCTTTGCGAGCGCTGCACGCCTGAATCCCGACGGGGGCGGCGAGGGCGCGTCGCGCAGACAGCTTGGCGTGGGCTATGAAACGGACATCAGGGACGGTCTTTCACTGAATGCGACCGCTGGCGCTGTTCGCTCCACCGCTCCGCGCAAGAAGACCGTGCCTGTTGGTGGCTTGCGTCTTACCTACCGGGGAGAACGGATCAACTATCAGGTGGCCTGGTCCAGGGATGTCAGCACAGGAGCCTCGCTGGGAGGCTATATGCGGTCTCAGGATTTCGAAGCCTCCTTGACATATCCGTTCACCGCCAGCACGTCTCTTTCCCTCGGATTCAACCGCGCCCAGTCGCTGGAGACGGACCGGGATGTCGGGACCACTGCGTATGCCCGGATCCGGTCGGAACTGACCCGGTTCTGGACATTCACCATGGGTCTGGAGCAAAGGCGGGCCATGCCTTTCGGCGGCCCCACTGCGCGAGGAAATTCGGTGGCCGTGGGTCTCGTGTACGCCCACCCCAACTTCTAAAACCTACACACGCATGTCGGCCGACTACCAACTTAGCCTCCGGGATTACCTGTCCATCGCCCGGCGCCGGGCGCTGGTGATGGCCCTGACTTTCGGTGCTGTCCTGGCGGCCTCTGTGGTGGTGGCGATGCTCTTGCCCAGGGTGTACCAGTCGACGGGAACCTTGCTGGTGGAGGGGCCGCATGTCTCAGGCGAGGTGGTGAACTCTGCCTTGCCCGGCAACGCCGAACAGCGGGTTCAAGCCTTGAGCCAGCGCATCATGACGCGGGAGAGCCTCTTGCGCATCGCTGCGGAACATCAGGTGTTTGATCCGAAGCCCGGCGTCGTGCTCAAGGACACCGATGTGGCAAACGCGATGCGGGCGAGCATTGACGTGCAAGTGCAGAGTGGAAATCTGCCAAACGGAGAACGGCCAACCAGCAACTTTGCGTTCAACGTGTCTTTTCAGCATGGCGAACCCAAGAAGGCGCTGGAAGTGACCAGTGCGTTGCTCCAGCTGTTCCTGGAAAGCAGTGTCCGGGAACGGATGCAGCAGGCGTCCCGGGCCAATGAGTTCCTGAGCCAGGAGGCCGATCGCGTCAAGTCCCAGCTGGAGGATCTGGAGCGTCGCATCGAGACATACAAGCGGACACAAGGCAGCGCAACGGAAGACGGGCAGGCGGTGGCGCTGGCAAGCATTCAAACGCTCGAGAGTGATCTTCGGGCGGCCGAGAGGGACCACCGCCAGGCGCTGGATCAGGTGCAGACCCTGACCGTCGAGCTGGCGGGCGCTCGCGCGGGTGTCCTGCTGCCCGGCACGGTGACCACACCGGGCCCCAGCGTCGCGGAACAGGACCTGGAGCGGGCGCGGTCCGAGCTGGCGCGCATTCGGGGGACATACACGGAAGACCATCCGGATGTGCTGGCACAGCGACGCAAGATCGAACTGCTCGAACGGTCTTTGCGGTCGGAGTCCTCGGTCAGCAGCCCCGCGCGCGAGGCAGCCGCGGCCCAGGCAAAGCTGGCGGTTTCCCGTCTGGAGGCGCAACTTGGCACAGCGCGCGCACGTGCCGATTTGCTGGCCAGTCAACAGTCGAGCCTGCGCAATGCCATCAACCTTCAGCGCACCAAGGTGACGCGCGCTCCGCAGGTGGAGCGCGACCTGGCCGCGCTTCAGCGCGATCACGATGCGGCGAAAGCAAAGTACGAGGATCTGCGCTCCAAGCAGATGTCGGCGCAGATCGTCCAGAACCTGGAAGGTGGGCAGCAAGGCGAGCGCTTCACCTTGCTGGAGCCACCCCTGATGCCGGAATACCCGATCAAGCCAAGCCGCAAGAAGGTTGTTGCCCTCGGGTTTTTCCTGGCGCTGGCGGCGGCGGTGGGCCTCGTGGTGCTGCTTGAAGTGATTTTTGCCCGCGTGCGGGGAGTCAACTCGTTGACTGCGCTCACCGGTCAGCGACCCATGGTGGTCATTCCGTACATCACCACCGCCAGCGAACTCCGCTCGGCGCAATTGCTGCGCACGCAGGTCATTGGTCTGTTGGCAGGCTTGGCGCTGCTCGGTCTGGTCCTGATCCATACCTTGGTTGTGCCGCTGCACACCTTGCTGATTTCATTGTTCTCCCGTCTGGACTAAGGGCAACTTGGCAAATGGAACGCATCAAGCTCGCGATTGAGAAAGCCAAGGCGGCTGAAAGTGATTCGAGCAGGTCCGATGCGCCACGCTTGCGCGACAGCAGTGACTCGGGCGTCTCGGGAGGTGATCACAAGGCGGCGGTCAGGCGCGAAGTTGCCGGCGATGACCTCGGCTCCATGCAGTATTCGAAGACGGCGGTGGTATCGCTGGACGCGATCCACCTGGAGCGCCACCGGATCATTGCGCATCAGAAGTCCCACCCGGACAGCTGGGCGTTTGACGTGCTGCGCACCCAGGTGCTGCAGAAGATGGACGAAAACGGCTGGCGGACACTGGCCATCACCTCACCGAGCGTCGAATCGGGCAAGACCGTGGTGTCCATCAACCTGGCCATCAGCATCGCGCAACTGACCAACCGGACGGCGCTGCTGGTGGATTTCGATTTGCGCCGCCCGAGCGTTGCCCGTTCCCTCGGATTGAACCGGTCCCTGTCGCTGAACGACCTGCTGAGCGAGCGCGTCGACATGGACGAAGTCCTTGTCAATCCGGGCATCGAGCGTTTTGTTGTCCTGCCGACCAACCAGCCTGTCACCGGCGCCTCCGAGGTGCTGTCTTCTTCCAGAGTGGGCAACCTGATCGGCGATTTGCGTGAGCGATACGCTGACCGCATCGTCATCTTTGACTTGCCGCCCGTTCTGGCTGCGGACGACGTGATGACCGTGCTGCCGCGCATCGATTGCGTGCTGATGGTTGTCGGCAGCGGGATGTCCACCCAGAGCGAGGTCGAAGAGGCCATGAACCGCCTTTCGAAGGCCAATCTGCTGGGCGTTGTCCTGAACAAGGACGAAGCACAGGTCCAGAACGCCTACTACTAGTCATGCACCTGACTGGCCGTGGTTCATGACTGTGACCACCATTGACCTGGGCCTGGTGCCGGACCGTCATGGCTGAGTATTTGCGGGCGCTGCTGGTGTTGATGGCCATCGGCACCGTCTTTTTCTATGCTGCCCGGGGGGCTTTTTCATCGATCCTGGGCGAGGACACGTTCAAACGCTGGCGTGCCTTGTGGATGGTGGCGACGCTCATCCTGTTTCTCTCCCACGGCATCCTGCTGTACTTCCTGATACTGGCAGTGATCCTGCTGGCCTATCGGCGCCGTGAGGCCCATCTGATGGGCATCTACTTTGTTCTGCTTTTTGTGGCGCCGCCCGCCCCGGCGGAGATTTCTGGCCTGGGTGTCATCGACCACCTCTGGGTGATCAACCACTACCGTCTGCTGGGCGTCGCCCTGTTGCTGCCTGCTGCACTGTCTCTTTTGCAGCGCAGCACCACGATCCGTCTGGGCAGTTCGCCGGTGGACTGGATGGTGCTGGGCTATCTTGTGCTGATGTCCTTGCTGGCGTTTCGCGATGGCAATGTCACCGACGGCTTGCGCTCGGTCCTGTCGCGCTGGGTCGACATCTTCCTGCCGTACTACGTGGCGAGCAGAAGCATTCGCTCCGAAGAAGGCCTGAAGCACGCCATGGCAGGCTTCCTGATGGCCGCCATGATTCTTTCCATCGTTGCGGTCTTCGAAGTGCTGCGCACCTGGAAGCTGTATTCGGCGGTGCTCGGCGCCATCGGGGTGAACCAGGGCATTTTTGGCGGCTACCTGATGCGGTCCGGCCTGCTGAGGCCCAATGCATCTGTCGGCAATTCCATTGTTCTTGGCTATGTTCTGGTGACCGCCCTGGGCTTCTTTTTCTACCTTAAGGAGTTTCTTTCCAGGCCCCTTTACCGGTTTCTGGGCGCAGCGCTCCTGATTGCGGGGATTACCGCGTCCCTGTCGCGTGGGCCGTGGGTGGGGGCGGTGCTTCTGGTGATCATCTACATCGTGACAGGCCCCAAACCCGTCAAGCATCTGTTTGCTCTGGGCTTCTGGGTGGTTGTGGCATTTCTCCTCCTGAGCCAGCTTCCCAGCGGGCAACTCCTGATCGACATGCTGCCCATCTTCGGTACCGCGGAGCAGGGCAATGTGGAATACCGTGCCAATCTGCTCACGTCCGCCTTGCCGGTCATTGAACGCCATCTGCTGCTGGGTTCAAACAATTACCTGGAGGCTCCTGAGCTGCAAGTCATGATGCAGGGCGAAGGAATCATCGATCTGGTCAATACCTATGTCGGTGTGGCCCTGTATTCCGGCATGACCGGTCTGCTGTTGTTTCTGGGCGCGTTCCTGTGCGCGCTCTACCAGGTGCGTCAAGCCATGCGAATTGCCAGAAAGCAGGGTTCAAGGGTGGCGCTCCTGGGGCGCGCGCTGTTCGCGACCGTGCTGTCCATCATGTTCATCATCTACACGGTGAGCAGCATTTCGGCCGTTCCCGTGGTGTACTGGGCGATGCTGGGCCTCTGTGTGGCCTATGCCGGTTCGGTGAGCGAGCAATCCCGCACATCCAGAGAAACACCCGTTTCTTGAGGATCAACGTGACCCATCCAACGACTGCGACCATGCCTGCACAAAACCGGTCGGCGCTGAATGCGAAGGCCCGCTCGGGCACGGCCTGGATCGTGATCGCATTCGGGTCCGGACAGGTGGTCCGCCTTGGCATGAACATCGTGCTGGCCAGGTTGCTGTTTGAGGAGGCATTTGCCCTCATGGGGCTGGTCACGGCCGTCATGACCGGTCTGGCGATGTTCTCGGACATCGGGCTTCAGCAGAACGTGACACAGAGTCCACGTGGCGACGAGCCCGACTTTCTCGATACGGCGTGGACCATGCAGGTCATCCGGGGGGGCATTCTGGCCTTGCTCGCGGCGCTGCTGGCCTGGCCCATGGCGGTGTTCTATGGCGCCAACGATCCTGCTGCGCTGGAGCTGCGGTGGTTGATTTCCCTGGTCGCATTGACGGCGTTTACCGAAGGGCTGAGGTCTCCTCGCGTCCTCACCGCGGCCAGGCACATGCATGTGGCCCAGATCACGCGCATTGAAATCGCGGTGACGATCGTCCACACGACAGTGCTTCTGTTGCTCGCCTGGTACCTGCGTTCGGTGTACGCGCTGGCGATCGCCGTCGTGCTGTCGTCTGTGCTGCACACGGTGTTGACCTATTGGTTCTTGCCAGGACCGCCTGCCCGCTTCCTGCTGGAGCCAGCCGCCGTGCACTCGATCTTCTCCTTCGGGAAATGGATCTTCCTGTCCACATTGCTGTACTTTCTGGCCATGCAAATCGACCGCCTGGCGTTTGCGGCCCTGTATCCGCTGTCCGAAGTGGGGGTCTATTCCATTGCGGCTGGCCTGGCGTTGATGGTTCCGAGCCTGGTCGGCAGTCTGCAGGCCGCCATCGTCTTTCCCTGGTACACGCGCATGCTCGAAGACGGCATGGATCTCCCGGAAGCCTTTCACAAGGCCAAGAAACCCGTGTTGGTCGTGTCGACCTTCGTGATCGTCTTGCTGATCGTCGGGGCAAAAAGCTTTTTCTCACTGGCCTACGACAGCCGCTATTCGCAGGCCGCCGTGTTTTTGCCCATACTGGCCCTTGGCGTTTGGTTCAACATTCTCGGGGGCCTGTATGGCTCCGCTTTTCTTGCCAAGGGATTGCCCAGGTGGCTCGCCCTGGTCAGTGCCGTGAAAGTCCTGTCTTTCCTGGGACTGATTGCATTGCTGTCGCGTTTCGACAGCACCATCGTCATTGCGACCATGGCGGTGTCGGTGAGCGAACTGATCTCGGCATTTGTGACCCGTTACTTCGGGTGGAAGCTGGGCCTGAAGAATCTTCGCATTGAAGGCGCCATGCTTCTGATGCTGATCGTTTCCTCCGGGCTTGGCCTGTTTCTGGTGTATCGCTTCGAGCCCATGGCCAAACTGCATCCGGTGCTGCAGCTGGCGGTGCTGGGCATCCTGGTTTCGGCGCTGTTTGCGCCGTTGCTTTTGAAATTGCTGTACCCGCTGATCAGACGGCGCTGACCTGCTCCCTTCGGGGGCCTTCGGGCGCGGATCTGATCTGGCTGGTTGATGCAGGCCGGTGACGCATTCAACACGGGAGTATGTCGATGGAAATTTCACAGCTCACGTTTCTGCGCTTCATCGCAGCATCTGCCGTGGTGATCTTTCACTTCGGTCGCGAGGTGCCATCGCTGTCCTGGGGAAGTGCCTTCTGGCCTTACGCGAACACCGCCGTATCGTTCTTCTTTGTCCTGTCCGGTTTCATCCTCGCGCATGTCTACGGTTCACGTGGCGTGTTGAACAGGCGGGATTTTTATGTGGCGCGGTTTGCCAGGATTGCACCACTGTATTGGGCGGCCCTGCTGGTCGTGGCGGCCTACGCCATCTACAAGCACACCCTGGATGGAACCGCCGCGCTGCTCAATGCCACCTTGCTGCAGTCCTGGGTGCCCGGATATGCATTGACGCTCAATTCTCCCGGGTGGTCGCTGTCGGTGGAGGTGTTCTTCTACCTGTGTTTCCCCTGGCTGCTCAGGACGCTGAAGAACATACGGCATTCCTCCATGCTCGTGGTGGTCATGCTGGTCGTCTGGGTGACCAACCTGACGTTGCACGTCGCGTTGATGAACAGCCAGAACCTTCAGTCCCTGTCGGCCGGGCACGAATTCACTGCCTACAGCCCGCTGACCCATGTGGCGACGTTCGTGGTCGGCGTCATTGGGGGACTGCTTTTCGATGCCCACCGGCAGGTGTTCGCGCGCATCGCGATGCCGTTCGTGGCCGCCTCGGTGCTCGGCCTGTCGCTCCTGTTCTTCTGGCCCAGTCCCATCCTGCGGTTTCATCACAATGGCTTGCTGGCGCCGCTGTATTTGTTGCTGCTGTGGGGATTGGGGGCCGCGAAGGAGGCCCGGTTGTCGCGGCTGATGTCCACGCGCCCGCTCGTGCTGTTGGGCGAAGCCAGCTATGGCGTCTACATCCTGCAGTTTCCGGTCGGCATCGTGCATGCGCCATTGGCCGCGCGGTTTCACTGGGGCGTCGAGGCAACGTTCTGGTCCTATTTCGCCCTGCTGGTCCTGGTGTCGCTGGTGGCGTTTGTGTGGGTCGAAAGGCCCCTGCGCACGCGCATCAAGGCGGCATTTGCCCGCCCGGGCGCACGACAGCGCGCTTCCGTGGCCTGATCTGTCCGGACTCTTATGAAGCCAGGCAGTTGCTACTGCCGGCCCCACCAGCCATTCTTTTTGCCGAAGGCCAATGCCTGGTTTTCGGCCCAATAGTAGGTTCGCGCAAAACCGATGCCAACGGCCATGGCCACGAACAGTGCCACCCATGGCATCGGGGCGTGAAACATGCGCAGGACGATCGATTTGACCTGGTAGTGGCTGAGGTACATGAACATGGATGCCCCGGCAATTTCGCCAACCACCCTTTTGACGGGAACCGGGACCGAAATTTCCTGCCAGAACAGCAACAGGGCGCAGCCGGCGCAAATGTAGTAGGAGGCAGAGGTAAACCCGTGGTGCAGCACCACCGCGGTGCCCACAATCGCCATCACCGCGAGACGGGTGGGCAGGTCTCTGAGAGCCGCGCTGGCAATGAGCATCCCGCAGGCAACCGTCCACAAGTACCAGACCGGTGTGCGATGGAAGAGGTAGTTGGTGTCCCAGAACTTTTCAAACACGTAGCTGAATGCCATCGCAAGAATCAGCAGAACGGTCCCGCTGACCAGGGGGCTCTTTCTGAATGCGTTTCGCACCGCCTCGAACGAAAACAGGACAGCGACCACCAGCAGCAGTTGCATGTATATCTCGGCGAAATAGAAATAGGCGACGTGGTACTGCCCAGGGTCAAACAGGTTTGAAATCAGGAGGAGGGGCTTCAGCTCGTTTTCATGCGCCCAGAGTTGCATGGCCACGACCACCAGCACCGTGGGCACGGCGATCCGCGAGATGGTGCCGAACACGGCGCCAACCTTTCCGGAGCGGCTGATCTCGGGCCACTGAAAGCGCATGAAGCTGTAGCCAGCCAGCAGAAAGAGGAAATACGCGGCGCCCCAGTTGTTGCTGTAGACAAAGGTGTCCAGATGCAGGGCCAGGATGCAGACCATGAAGAATGCGCGCGTCAATGTCGCGGATTCCAGGCGGACCAGGGATTTCTTTTCGGTTTCCGGAATACTGCGCTGCAATTGCGCGACGGTCAGCGACTCCCATCCGCTGGGCAAGGGTCCGAAGCGGTCCTCGTATCCCATGGAAAACTGGATGTAGCCCAGCGAGTCTCCGCCGAGGGCATCGAAGCTTGAGTCTGTACCGATCTTGCGCCCGGGGAAGAACTGCTGGAAGAACCCCAGGACATCGTTTGCCACCGGTTCGCTGTTTCCCTTGACCTTGTCCGGTGTCGCGCGCGCGGCTTCGCGCGCAAGAACGAATTCCTCGGTGAGCAGCCGTCGCAACGGCTTTCCCGTGGCGGTCTGGGGAATCGACGGCATGGCCTTCACGTGCAGGGCGTCCCCGACATCCAGGCCCAGCATCTTCAGCGCATCGGTCGACGCTTTCCGCAGACTTGCCAGGTCCAGGTCCGGCGACTCCGCCACCACCAGAACACCTTCTCCCCGAAGCGCATCCGGAACCTTGGCCACGACAACCTTCTCGCCTCGCAAGAGGTGTCGACTGACCTGCTCGCCCAGGATGTCCGGGTTGATCTTCACGCCGCCGGTATTGATCAGATCGTCCGCGCGGCCGTCGTAGTAGAGATAGCCGTCCGTCAGATGGCCCAGGTCACTGGTCACCAGCCAGCCTTCCGGATCGGTCAGCTGCTGCACCCGGTCTCCGTCGATGCGCCATTGCGCAACATGCGGGCCCCGGATCCTGATGCGGCCCTCTGGAGAGATGCCCACTTCGGTCTTGCCGACCGCGCGGCCCACGGACTCGAGCAGTTCGTCGGGGGCACCCGAGATCTGCAGGAAGGTGGTGCGAGAGGCTTCTGTCAGGCCATAGTGCTGGACGATCCGGGCATTGGGAAAGAGCGCCCGGATCCTGCGCTTCTCGTCGGCCCCCATGTACTGGGAGCCGATCTCCATCCAGCGCAGCTTCCTGCCCGCGTCTCCGATGGCTTCGGGCTTCTGCAGCAGAATCCGCAGCAGGGTAGGGACAGCAGAAAGCGAGTTGACTTCACCGGCCTCAAGCATTCGCGCCAGCTCAAGGGGGTCAAATCCACGCGGCGGGATGTAGGACTGCCCACCCACCGCGCTGACGACGCGGATGCGGGCCATGCCGAAGCTGTGTGTGACCGGGATGCCAACGTATTCCCGCACCTCCGGTGTCAGATCCATCTCGGCGATGAGCCGCTCCGCGGCATCGGCGAGATTGGCATAGGTGAGGATGATTCCCTTTGGCTTGCCTTCGGTCCCCGAGGTGAAGGTCACCTGTGCCGGGAGATCGTCGCGGATCAGCGCATGGTGTTCCGTGAACCATCCACCACCCGCCTCCGGAACGATGCACTGCTCGATGGTGATGCCGACCGGCTCTTTGGCCGCATCTTCATCCTGGAAACCGACCAGGGGCCGGCGCTGCTCGTTGAGAGCAAAGACGTGTTCGACATAGGAACGCGAATTGCGGCGGATCAGACCGGTTGCACGAAGCCTAGAGTCTTGCATCTTCAGCACCTTAAGTTCGTTGAACTGCAACGCGACAACGGATTCTGGACCCAGCCGGAGGGTCCTGAACCCTTTCGGGAATTGGGTGGGTGCCAAAACGCGATGCAGGGGATGCCCAAGGCCGCACAGACCTGGGGCGATCGATGGTGTCCGCCGCGACCGCCTTGCGGGTGGCGGTCATCCGGCCGTCACTGAATCTGGACTTCTTCATGTAGAGACTTCGGCGCGGGACCTCTCTACAGTGGCCGGCTCAGGTTCCGGGGGGCTTCCGAGTTTCAGCCGAGGGGAGGGGGTTACTCGAAGAAATCAGAGTCCGCCCACTGGGACGAGGGGCCTTGGTCTTCAGTGGTCATCGGCACGTCGAGATCCAGCACAAACACCACCTCGCCGCCGAAACGACCAACGCCCAGGGTCTTCATGAGCTGCTGCTCCTGCTCGGGTCGCTCCATGCGCATGAAGCAGATGGCTTGTTTGGTGCCCTCGTGCATTGCCGTGAGGATGTCCAGCCGGGCGATACGTCCAAACTGGCCACACAACTCATGCAAGGCGGATTTCAGGCTGGTCACGTCGCTGTGCTGCCGGAGTTCTGCAAGTGTGCTCACGTTCACTCCTTTGATGGACGGGCCTGCATGCCAAGCGGCAGGCGGCTGGAATGGGAAGAATCACTGATGAGTTGATGGTAATACAGCTGCTACAACTTGCTACAACTATGTTACACATTCCCTCCCCTAAATGAGGTATTCACCTGCGGGTCAGCGCCAGGCCAGGCCAGCGGAGCACTTTGCGCCCCCGACGGCTTCCGATGTGCAGGGGTATGCTTCAAAAAACACTGACGAAGGCGGGCGCGACATGCAACAAGGACTCCATGCGATCCAATCCGACGAAGCAGTCACCTCGCCCGACCTCGCGCACGCGGCGTCTCCCGGCCTGCAGTGGACACAGCTGACGCGGCTGGCGACCCACCTGGCCAGGACATCGGCGGCCCTTCTGATCGAACTGCGGCCCGACGGCCCGTTTGCCATGGGCACCAGCGGTTTGTCCATCGACCGGCAGGCTGCCGCCCTGGCGCTGTGTGCAAAAGTGGCCGCGGACACCGGGCTGAACGGACACCTGGCCGACGCGGCAGAGCACCCCGATTTCCGGATGGACCCGCTGGTGAGTGCTCTGCAGGTCCGGTTCTGCCTGGTGCTCCCGCTGGCATCCAGCGACGAGCGAAACCCTTGTTGGCTGGCGCTGCTGGATGCCGCGCCGCGCAGCCCCGACGAACTGGCGGCATGCCTGCCCGGTTTGCAGGTCCTGTTGGCCCATGCCGTGCAGCTTCAGGACTTGCTCCGCCAGCACCAGCGGTCGGCGCACCTGACGCAGGGCAGGGAAGAACGTCTTGGCAAGGCGCTGCATGAAAGCGAAAGCCGCTTGAACCTGACCGAGCACACGGCCGGTGTGGGCAGCTGGTCGGTCAACATCAGCACCGGGCAGATACAGCACTCCGAAGAGTACGGCAGCATCCTGGGCCTCAAGCCCGGCGAATCGGTTCCCGACCTGGCGGCCATGGTGCGGCGCTACACGCCGGAATGGCGCACCGGCATCCGTCAGCGGCTGGAACGGTGTGCCCAGACCGGCGAGGCGTTCGACGAAGAGATCCAGGTGCACGTACCGGGGCTGAGCCCCAAGTGGGTCCGCACTGTGGGCAATGCCGTGCGCGATGCGCACGGGAACATCGTGCGCATTCAGGGGGCGGTGCAGGACATTTCAGCGCAGAAGCACGCGCAGCAGGAAACCCTGCGCCTTGCAATGCGGCTGACCACGACCCTGGCCAGCATCACCGAGGCTTTCGTCACGCTCGACCGGCAGTACTGCTTCACCTACCTGAACCAGGAGAGCGAGCGGCTGCTGCAAAAAACCACGGCCGAGCTGCTGGGTCAGGAGGTCTGGCAAGACTTCAACGCCGACCTGGCGCATCGGCTGAAGGAGCAGCTGGGGCTCGCGATCAAGACCAACCGGCGCGTTGAGCTGGAGGACTTTTTCCCTTCGCTGGGGAAATGGCTGGAAGTGCGGGCCTACCCCTTTGCCGAAGGGCTGGCGGTGTATTTCCGCGACGTCACCGAGCGCCGGCGCGCCCAGGAGCAGCTGATGTTGCTGGAGACCAGCGTGGCCCGGCTGAACGACATCGTGGTCATTGCCGAGGCGGGCGCCGGCCCGGACGACGAGACGCGCATCGTGTTTGTCAACGACGCCTTTGAAAAACAGACAGGCTACCGGCGTGAAGAGGTCTTGGGGCAACACCCGCGCTTCCTGCTGGAGCAGGACCCTGCCACTTTCAAGCTGCTTGAAATGGCCAATCGCTTGCGCGAGTCCCCGCAGGCACGCACCGAACTCATGGTGCACCGCAAGACCGGCAAGCCGTTCTGGGTCGAGCTGGAGGTGGTTTCGGCGCAGGCCAGTGCCGAAGCGGTCACCCACTGGGTGGCCGTGGGGCGTGACATCACCCAGCGCAAGAACGCGGAAGACATGATCCGGCACCTGGCCTTCTACGACCCGCTGACCGATCTGCCCAACCGCCAGCTGCTGCTGGATCGGCTGCAAAAGGCGATTTCCCAGAGCGCCCGCTCGGGTCAGCACGGTGCGCTGATGTTCATCGATCTCGACAATTTCAAGATCCTCAACGACACGCTGGGACACCACGTGGGCGACCAGTTGCTGCGCCAGGTGGCACTGCGCCTGACGAACTGCGTACGCAAGACCGACACCGTGGCGCGCCTGGGGGGAGACGAGTTTGTGGTGATGGTGGACGATCTCAGCACCGACGCCGAGGCAGCGGCCAGCAAGTCGCGCGCGCTGTCCGAAAAGGTGTTGAACGTGTTGCGTGAGCCGTTTCAGATCGTGGGGCACCAGCACTTCGCCACGCCCAGCATCGGTGTCACCGCGTTCAGCGGCGACCAGAGCGATGTGAGCGAGTTGCTGAAGCAGGCAGACCTCGCGATGTACCAGGCCAAGGGCCTGGGCCGCAACACGCTGTGCTATTTCGACCCCGACATGCAGGCCACGGTGAGTGCCAATGCGGCCGTGGGTCTGGCGCTGCGCGCCGGGCTGCGCGAAAAGCAGTTCGTGGTGCACTACCAGCCGCAGGTCGATCGCCAGGGGGTGATCACGGGAGTGGAGGCTCTGGTGCGCTGGCAGCATCCCGAAAAGGGACTGATCAGGCCGGCCGACTTCATTCCGGTGGCCGAAGACACCGGTCTCATCCTGCCGCTGGGCATGTGGGTCCTGGAGACCGCGTGCGAGCAGCTGGCGGCCTGGGCCAACGGGGAGCAGACGGCACAGCTGAGCATTGCCGTGAACGTCAGCGTGTACCAGTTCCGCCACCCGAACTTTGTCGACATGGTCATGGCGGCCATCCAGCGCACCGGCATCGGCCCGCACAAGCTCAAGCTTGAACTGACCGAAAGCCTGCTGGCCGACCGCATGGAAATCACCATCCAGAAGATGGGCATGCTCAAAGAACTGGGTGTCACCCTGTCGCTGGACGACTTTGGCGTGGGCTATTCGTCGCTGTCGTGCCTCAAGCGCCTGCCGCTGGACCAGCTGAAGATCGACAAGGGTTTTGTGGCCGATGTGCTGACCGATCCCAACGATGCGGCCATCTCGCGCGCCATCATCGCGCTGGCGCAGAGTCTGAGTTTGCAGGTGGTGGCCGAGGGTGTGGAAACACAGGAGCAGCTGAGCTTCCTGGCCGAACAAGGGTGCGACCAGTTCCAGGGGCATCTGTTTGCGCCGGCGCTGCCCATCGAGGCGCTGGAAGCCTTCTTGCGCAATCCGTTGCCCGCCGCGGCGGAGGTGGGTCGGGCCCGGGCAGAGGCCTCACAATGAAGCCGCAGACCGTTCTGATGAGCCTGGCGCCCGTTGCAATGGACGCCTGAAAACAGGTCAAGGCTGGTGGCGGGGAGGGCGGTGCAGATGGGCCAGTTTTTCCAACGTCTTGAATAGGTGCTGACTGATATGAAGGTCTTGCTGACGGGCGGTTGCGGATACATCGGAAGCCATGTGGCTGTGGTACTGATGTCCGCGGGGCATGAGGTGGTTATCGTCGATGACTTGTCGAACAGCCACCGGGATGTGGTTGGCCGGATTGCGGACATCGCCGGCCAGTTGCCGGTCTTCTATCAGGGCGATGTGGGTGATGTTGCACTGGTCCGTGATGTCATTCGCCGGCACCAGATCGATTCCGTCATTCATCTGGCCGGGTTCAAGTCCGTGGGCGAATCGGTGCAGTTGCCGCTCAAGTACTACCAGAACAACGTCTGCGGCACCCTGGGGCTGCTTCAGGCCATGGAGGCCGAGTCTGTCCCGAGGCTGGTGTTCAGCAGCAGCGCCACGATCTACGGCGACCCCCAGTACCTACCGGTGGACGAGGCCCATCCACAACGCGTCATCAACGCCTACGGCCGCAGCAAGCTGCACATCGAAGGCATGCTGCAGGACATCAGCGCTTCCCGCCCATCGCTGGGTGTCGTTTGTCTCCGCTATTTCAATCCGGTGGGAGCCCATGGCAGCGGACTGATCGGGGAATATCCAAGAGGAACGCCCAACAACCTGATGCCTTATGTTGTGCAGGTGGCCTCGGGTGAACGGGAGGTTCTGAACGTTTTTGGCGGGGACTATCCGACGCCCGATGGCACCGGGGTGCGGGACTACATTCATGTCATGGATCTGGCCGAGGGCCATCTGGCGGCGCTGAATTTCCTGTCGTCGAACAGCGGCTGGCACGCCTTCAATTTGGGGACCGGAAGGGGTTTCAGCGTGCTGGAAATGATTCGCGCATTTGAAAAGGAATCCGGCCACACCGTGCCCTACCGCATCACGGCGAGGCGGGAAGGAGATGTTGCTTGCTCGTACGCCGATGTTCAGGCCGCCGCCCGTGGCTTGAACTGGAAAGCCACGCGCGCGCTGGAAGACATGTGCTCCAGTGCCTGGCGTTTCCAGAGCCGCCTTTCGACCGGCGGTCGATCTCCCGCTGATTGACCCCGCCCGCGCACTTGGGACCGGTGTGCGGGGGCGTTTCCCGAGTTGTTGAACGATTGATCGAATGGATGCCATGGCCGATGAGACCCTCTGCCCGAAGAAGAGCCCGCGAACCGCTTCCGAGGCCGGCTTCCTGACGCGGTTTGCCGCGGTGGCCTGCCTGCTGGCTGCAGCGGCTCCGGCAGCGGCACGGACCTCGACCACGGTGGTGGCACAACTCGAAGCGACGCGGCTGAGTGGCCCGGCGCCGCTGGCGGTGCAGTTCGATGCGAGCGGCACGACCTCCAGCCTGAGCAGCCAGCACCCGTTCCACCAGGTGCGCTACGCCTTCAACTTCGGCGATGACCAGGGCCTGAGCTGGCCGGTCTCCGGCCTGCCCAAGAACACGCAGTCCGGCGGACCGCTGGCGGCCCACGTGTACGACCTGCCGGGCACCTACCAGGTGCGGGTGCGCGCGACCGACCAGGCCGGTGGCTATTCCGAGCGGTCTGTCACCGTCGAAGTGACCGACCCCAATGCGGTGTACACCGGCACCGGAACGATCTGCGTGTCGACCGCCGCCAACTTCAGCGGCTGCCCCGCAGGGGCGTCGCAGTCCAGGGCACTGCCCAGTTCGGCCACCTACAGCGGCCACCGCGTGCTGCTGCGCCGGGGCGAGACCTTTGACACCATCAACATCCCCCACGGCAGCCAGAACGTGCAGGTGGGAGCCTTCGGCACCGGAGCCAAGCCGCGCGTGAGCAGTGTGCTGGTGGGCGTGCTCAATCCGCCGAACTCGTCCTTCCCGCGGGACATCACCATCATGGACCTGGACGTGCTGCAGCGCTTCGAGCAGTTCGTGACGATGTCGCGCCTGCTGCTGTACCGCAACACGTTCGAAGTGCCCACGGGTGAGTTCATCCCGGCGCAGATCAACATCGCCAGCGCGCTGGCCTACATCGTGCAGAACCACACCTTGGCGGCCAACCAGTACTTCCAGCCGCGCGAGCTGTTCGTGGTGGAGAACATGGTGCGGGGCAGCACGGCCAATCCTCTGGTGAACATGGCCGGGGAGGGCAGCCGCTTCGTGCTGATGGGCAACGACATGGGCACGGCCCAGCAGCACACGGTGCGCATCTGGGAAATGCACAAGGGGTTCATCGCCCACAACGCGCTGCGCGGTCGTTCCTCGGACGGCATCCGCGTGTCCCTGAAGGTGCACTCCGGTGGTCTGGGCGACTACAACGACAACTACGCGATCTCGGGCAGCGTCTATGCGTCGCGCCAGATCGTGATCGCCAACAACCGCCTGGGTGACCCCACGGACAACAACTCGTTCACCGGCGGCGCCAGCCCGCAGAACAACACCGACAGCAGCCGAGAAGGGCTGGAGGATGTGGTCCTGGAGAGCAACGTGTTCTACCGCGGTCCCAACACCAACACGGAATTCATCCTGATGGGTCGGCGCATGACCGCTCGCGGCAACATCCGCGCCGATGGCGGTACTCCCAACATCAGCCAGTACAACAACTCCTATCGGTTGCTGCCTGCTGAATGGACGGGGCCTTTTTTCCATCAGTGAGCAACGGCTGGATGAGGCAATTTCATTGCACTGCTGCCGGGTGCATTACGATGGGCTGAAGCTTTGGTTTGAATTGAATGACCGTAGCTCCCGCTATTTCCTCCTTTCGTCGGCTGCCCGGCCCGTTCAGAGGATTTCTCCTGCATGCCGGCGGCGTCACCGAGCGTCCTCATGCAAGGGATGTCCGCTCCTCGCGCAAGGGCCCGGCGAGGGATCGTCATGGGTGGTACATGCCGTCAGTTGCCTGCTCTTGAGCCAGGGAAGGCGCCAGGGCGGGCCATCCAGGGTGTCGTTGGCCCCCGCACGGGTGACGCCACGAAACAAGACGCTTTCAAATTCCCACAGATGCTTACGCGCATTAACCTGCCGTGATGAAACGGCCGTTCTCACGCCCACGGTTACGCATTGATACTCCGCTGGTTCGATGATTCCAGCCGCCTGTCCCATACGATCTCCACGGTCGATGGATGTTCGCGTGAAATTGCATCTGTTCGCGCGATTCAGTCGGTTTGTCTGGTGGCGCGATTGCCAGGTCTGGCATTCGACAATCAAAAGGAAACCTTTTGATTAATTCCATGACAACCTTTTGATTAGTTCCATGACCATCCCGTTGACCTCGGTGTCTGTATTGCGATCGATCAGTTCACTGGCGCTCTTGTCTGGCGCGTCGCTGAGTGGTGGCGGCGTCCAGACCATGCCCCCCTGAGCCCTTTTCCCAGGCTCCGGCTTCGTGAAAAGGCGGCTGCACGCCGCCTTCACCTGATCCCTGCCGGTGGCATAGCCGGCCAACGCATTCCTTGAATCGATGATGAAAATACATGACACCAGCTGGGTACGGGCTGGCTTGGCCGGCACTTTGGCCGTGTTTCTTGCAGCATGCGGTGGCGGCGGTTCCACAGAGTCCCCGGTCCACGGTACCGCTGCCTCGACAGCGGCCAGCCAAGACCGCAGCGAGGCGGATGGGTCTTCTGAGAACAACGCCGCGGGCAAACCCAATGCCCAGTTGAATGCCCAGGCGCTGGCCAAGGCAGCGGCGCTGGCCGAAAAGGCAGACACGTCCCAGCCGCTGGAAAGCCTGCCGGCCGGCAGCATCGCGTCCAAGGCGGCCTACGTCTCCGGCGCCGTCGCTCGCAAGGCCGCCTTGGTGGGCGCTCCGGCTTATCGCTTCTACAACACCGGCACCGGCGCGCACTTCTACACCACCAGCGCCACCGAGGCAGACAACCTGGTGGCCAATTTCTCGTCCCCGTTCCACCTGGAAGGCCCGGCTTTCTGGGTCACCAAAACCCTCTCGTCCGGCCTCTCGCCGGTGCACCGCTTTTTCAATGCCCAGAACGGGGTTCACTTCTACACCATCAGCGAGGCCGAGCGCGCCAGCCTGGTGGCCTCCTCATCCGAGTACAGCTACGAGGGCGTCGCCTACTACGCCAGTCAGGTGGCTGGCGCCGGGCTGGTGCCGCTGTACCGCTTCTATGTCCCGAGCAAAGGTGTTCACTTCTACACCACCAGCGAAACCGAGAAATCCAGTATCCAGGCCAACCTGAGTGCCACCTACCGCTTCGAGGGCGTCGGATACTACGTGCTGGACAGTGCCTCCCAGACACGGGCTCCCGACCTCGGTCAGACCTCGACCACGGTGGTGGCGCAACTCGAAGCGACGCGGCTGAGTGGCCCGGCGCCACTGGCGGTGCAGTTCGATGCGAGCGGCACGACCTCCAGCCTGAGCAGCCAGCACCCGTTCCACCAGGTGCGCTACGCCTTCAACTTCGGCGATGACCAGGGCCTGAGCTGGCCGGTCTCCGGCCTGCCCAAGAACACACAGTCCGGCGGACCGCTGGCGGCCCACGTGTACGACCTGCCGGGCACCTACCAGGTGCGGGTGCGCGCGACCGACCAGGCCGGTGGCTATTCCGAGCGGTCTGTCACCGTCGAAGTGACCGACCCCAATGCGGTGTACACCGGCACCGGAACGATCTGCGTGTCGACCGCCGCCAACTTCAGCGGCTGCCCCGCAGGGGCGTCGCAGTCCAGGGCACTGCCCAGTTCGGCCACCTACAGCGGCCACCGCGTGCTGCTGCGCCGGGGCGAGACCTTTGACACCATCAACATCCCCCACGGCAGCCAGAACGTGCAGGTGGGCGCCTTCGGCACCGGAGCCAAGCCGCGCGTGAGCAGCGTGCTGGTGGGCGTGCTCAATCCGCCGAACTCGTCCTTCCCGCGGGACATCACCATCATGGACCTGGACGTGCTGCAGCGCTTCGAGCAGTTCGTGACGATGTCGCGCCTGCTGCTGTACCGCAACACGTTCGAAGTGCCCACGGGTGAGTTCATCCCGGCGCAGATCAACATCGCCAGCGCGCTGGCCTACATCGTGCAGAACCACACCCTGGCGGCCAACCAGTACTTCCAGCCGCGCGAGCTGTTCGTGGTGGAGAACATGGTGCGGGGCAGCACGGCCAATCCGCTGGTGAACATGGCCGGGGAGGGCAGCCGCTTCGTGCTGATGGGCAACGACATGGGCACGGCCCAGCAGCACACGGTGCGCATCTGGGAAATGCACAAGGGGTTCATCGCCCACAACGCGCTGCGCGGTCGTTCCTCGGACGGCATCCGCGTGTCCCTGAAGGTGCACTCCGGTGGTCTGGGCGACTACAACGACAACTACGCGATCTCGGGCAGCGTCTATGCGTCGCGCCAGATCGTGATCGCCAACAACCGCCTGGGTGACCCCACGGACAACAACTCGTTCACCGGCGGCGCCAGCCCGCAGAACAACACCGACAGCAGCCGCGAAGGGCTGGAGGATGTGGTCCTGGAGAGCAACGTGTTCTACCGCGGTCCCAACACCAACACGGAATTCATCCTGATGGGTCGGCGCATGACCGCTCGCGGCAACATCCGCGCCGATGGCGGTACTCCCAACATCAGCCAGTACCAGAACTCCTACCAGTTGCTGCCTGCTGAATGGGTGGGGCCTTTCTATTACCAGTAAGCCCGCTGGCCCGCGGTGGCAATGGCCTGCTCGGCACGGAAAAGAATTGCCGCGCAGGCCAAGGTGATTTCTCCGGACGGGATCTGAGTCCAGCGGGAAAATCCCGGCACATCAGGCACTCCCCTGCCGCCGGGGAGTGATGCGGTGGCGACAGCATCTGCCTCAATGGCTTTTGACGCAGGCAGTGACCCGGCTGCATGGGGCTGATGCGTCGCTCGCAAACCCGAGAAAAGAGCCCGATTGGGCATCTTTATTCCAATTGACATTACCGACCTGATTGCTGCAAATCCGGCCTTCCCGGAATTGCGGCGGTCCGCGGCCGCCTGCTGGATTGCAGCGAGGTCATCTGATTTGACCAGATCGCCGGAGGCAATGGCTCCGGGCAATTGGTTGATCGATGCGCCAATACCAACCGACTCGCGCGCCGCAGCCCCTCGATCGACCCTCCGCACACCTGCCAGCCCGGGCTGTAGCGGGCGGGCATCGCGCCAGGACGCCCTCACGGGCCGGTCTGGGTGGCCCAACCTGAAACCAAAGTAACAGTGCATTGCATTCGACTTCCGAATGGGCGAAAAGTACTGCCAATTAAGTACGAAATATCTTGATCAGATATTTTTTGCTACAGACCGATGCTGCTTTCACATTAGGATTGAATGGGTGCAGGTAGTAAATGGTTGGCAATGCATCGGGTGCACGCGAAAAGGATGGCTTTTACAGGCCTTCTCTGCGCTTCAGAAAATCATTTTTAACCGTTTTAACTACCTTGGGGTTGAATTCTAATTGATTGGGGTTAGTTGCTTCCAATTGTTAATTGGGATACATCCTTAAGAGTCTTTTAAATACTGCCGCACATCGCCTAATGGCCGCAGTTCATCGAATTCGATTCAGGGTGCTGGTCGAATGCACGATACATTCATACCACTTGAGAATCTCATCAAGTTCTGAGCCCGATGGGTGAGCCATTGTTGTCATTGGCATTAATGGCACCGCACTTATTGTTTAGTCAAACACCGTTACTTGCCTGGAAACTGTATGTCAATCTACTCCACCAATGGTCAGATGAATTATTTCGAGTTAACACTTCCCCCCGGGGAGGTGCCCATCCCGAAGAGGCCCTTGCGGTCTGGTCCTGCCTTGCTGCTGATCGCGCTGGCCAGCTCGCTGAGCTTGACCGCCTGTGGCGGTGGTGGCCAAGGAAGCGAAGCTTCGGAACAGGTCGTCGCCACATCCTCCGGCCTGGAGCGTGCGGCCAGCGAAGAAGCCTACGCACAGGAAGACAGTGGCGCGGCGGGCACCGAGTCCCCGGAACAGACCGCAGCAATGCGTCTGGCAACAACCGCCGTCATCAGCAAACAGCTCATCTACGGCGCAACATTCAGCAACACGGCGTGCGCGAAGGAAGGCGCAACCTGCAATTTCTCCGGCACGAAAAACGTGGCCTACGGTGCCGCCGGAAAGTTCACCGTCAAATTGCTCACCGGCCCGGTGAATTGCGGCAACGGCACCTTTGGTGACCCCGTCCCAGGGACCGTGAAATCGTGTTTCCTGGCCACCACGACCACAACGACGACCGCCCCGGCCCCGGCCCCGGCTCCAGCGCCTGCGCCAGCTCCCGCACCGGCTCCCTCCACCGGCACACAGGTCATCAACGGTGCGTCATTCAACAGCACCGCATGCGCGACGGAAGGTGGAACGTGCAATTTCTCCGGCACGCAGAATGTGGCCTACGGTGCCGCCGGCAAATTCACCGTCAAGGCGCTCACCGGCCCGGCGGATTGCGGCAACGGCACTTTTGGTGACCCCATCCCGGGAACCGTGAAGTCGTGTTTCCTGCCGGCGACCTCCACGACAACGACGGCCCCAGCCCCAGCTCCGGCTCCGGCTCCGGCTCCGGCTCCGGCTCCGGCTCCGGCTCCGGCTCCGGCTCCGGCTCCAGCTCCGGCTCCAGCTCCAGCTCCGGCTCCAGCCCCGGCAACCACAACGGGTCAGACCTCGACCACGGTGGTGGCACAGCTCGAAGCGACGCGTGTGACCGGTACGGCGCCGCTGGCGGTGCAGTTCGATGCGACGGCGACGACCTCCAGCCTGAGCAGCCAGCACCCGTTCCACCAGGTGCGCTACGCCTTCAGCTTCGGCGATGACCAGGGCCTGAGCTGGCCGGTCTCCGGCCTGCCCAAGAACACACAGTCCGGCGGACCGCTGGCGGCCCACGTGTACGACCTGCCGGGCACCTACCAGGTGCGGGTGCGCGCAACCGACCAGGCCGGTGGCTATTCCGAGAAGATGATCACCGTCGAAGTGAGCGACCCCAATGCGGTGTACGCCGGCACTGGAACGATCTGCGTCTCGGCCGCCGCCAACTTCACGGGTTGCCCCAGCGGAGCTTCCCAGGTGAATGCACTGCCCAGTTCGGCCACCTACAGCGGCCACCGCGTGCTGCTGCGCAGGGGCGAGACCTTTGACACCATCAACATCCCCCACGGCAGCCAGAACGTGCAGGTGGGAGCCTTCGGCACCGGCGCCAAGCCGCGCGTGAGCAGCGTGCTGGTGGGCGTGCTCAATCCGCCGAACTCGTCCTTCCCGCGGGACATCACCATCATGGACCTGGACGTGCTGCAGCGCTTCGAGCAGTTCGTGACGATGTCGCGCCTGCTGCTGTACCGCAACACGTTCGAAGTGCCCACGGGTGAGTTCATCCCGGCGCAGATCAACATCGCCAGCGCGCTGGCCTACATCGTGCAGAACCACACCTTGGCGGCCAACCAGTACTTCCAGCCGCGTGAGCTGTTCGTGGTGGAGAACATGGTGCGGGGCAGCACGGCCAATCCGCTGGTGAACATGGCCGGGGAGGGCAGCCGCTTCGTGCTGATGGGCAACGACATGGGCACGGCCCAGCAGCACACGGTGCGCATCTGGGAAATGCACAAGGGGTTCATCGCCCACAACGCGCTGCGCGGTCGTTCCTCGGACGGCATCCGCGTGTCCCTGAAGGTGCACTCCGGTGGTCTGGGCGACTACAACGACAACTACGCGATCTCGGGCAGCGTCTATGCGTCGCGCCAGATCGTGATCGCCAACAACCGCCTGGGTGACCCCACGGACAACAACTCGTTCACCGGCGGCGCCAGCCCGCAGAACAACACCGACAGCAGCCGAGAAGGGCTGGAGGATGTGGTCCTGGAGAGCAACGTGTTCTACCGCGGTCCCAACACCAACACGGAATTCATCCTGATGGGTCGGCGCATGACCGCTCGCGGCAACATCCGCGCCGATGGCGGTACTCCCAACATCAGCCAGTACCAGAACTCCTACCAGTTGCTGCCTGCTGAGTGGGTGGGGCCGTTCTACTACCAGTGAGCCACAGCCAGGACCAGTGATCTGCAGCGTCCTGTCGTTCACACGGCAGGGGGCGCAGGTTCCAGGCCCTGTACAGCCTCCCTTCGAAGCCCCAGGCGAACGCCTGGGGCTTTTTTTTGACCGACACTCGGGTGGCTCAGGAGGTGTCATGGACAAGGTGGATGCGGTGGTGATCGGTGCGGGTGTGGTCGGGCTGGCGGCGGCGCGTGCGCTGGCCTTGTCGGGCCGGGAGGTGCTGGTGCTGGAGCGCGAGAGCGGTATCGGCATGGGCACCAGCTCGCGCAACAGCGAGGTGGTCCACGCGGGCATCTACTACCCGACCGGTTCGCTCAAGGCCCGGTTGTGCGTGCAGGGACGGGACCTGCTGTACGCCTACTGCGCCGAGCGTGGCATCGCGCACCGGCGCTGCGGCAAGCTGATCGTGGCCCACTCGCCGTCCCAGGTGGCGGGCTTGCAGGCCATCGCGGACAAGGCGCGCGCCAACGGCGTGGCCGATCTCGCGCTGCTGACGGCGGACGAGGCCGGGGCGCTGGAGCCACAGCTGCGTTGCGCGGCGGCATTGCTGTCGCCGTCGACCGGCATCGTCGACAGCCATGGCCTGATGCTGGCGCTGCAGGGCGACCTGGAGAATGCCGGCGGCATGGTGGTCTGCCACAGCACGGTGCAGGCGCTAGCGGTCTCTGGCGACGGGTTCGTGGTCCGGACCACCGATGGCACCGAATTGATGTCCACCGCGCTGGTCAATGCTGCGGGCTTGCAGGCCTGCGACCTGGCTCTGGGCATGTCTGGATTGGCTCCGGTCCATGTGCCCCGGCCCTGGTACGCCAAGGGCAGCTATTTCACCCTCGCGAGCGGACGCTCGCCGTTCCAGCACCTGATCTATCCCGCGCCCGAGCCCGACAGGCATCTGGCCGGTCTCGGCGTGCACCTGACCCTCGATCTGGGCGGGCAGGCCAAGTTCGGACCCGATGTGCAATGGACCGACCGGCCCGACGATCTGGAGGTCGACCCTGCGCGGGGCGAAGGCTTCTATGCCGAGGTCCGCCGCTACTGGCCCGGATTGCCCGACGGCGCGCTGCAGCCGGGCTATGCCGGCATGCGGCCCAAGATCAGCGGTCCGGACGCGCCGGCAGCCGACTTCCGCATCGACGGCCCGGCGGTGCACGGCGTGCCGGGCCTGGTGAACCTGTTCGGCATCGAGTCGCCCGGCCTGACCAGTTGCCTGGCCATTGGCGATCAGGTGGCGACGCTGCTGTCCTGATCAGCGCGAGGTCTTGATCGCCTGCGCGGCTTCGCGCACCAGGGCCGGCCCCTTGTAGATGAGGCCGGTATAGATCTGCACCACGTCGGCGCCCGCGGCGATCTTGCTGACCGCGTCGGCTCCGCTCAGGATGCCGCCCACCCCGATGATCGGGAAGCTTTTGCCCAGCGCCTGGCGCAGCTGGCGGATCACGCGGTTGCTGGCTTCGAGCACCGGCGCGCCGGACAGGCCACCGGTTTCCCCGGCGTGCGGCAGGCCCTGCACGGCGTCGCGGCTGAGCGTGGTGTTGGTGGCGATCACGCCCAGCAGGTGGGTCGCCTGGCCGTTGGCATCGGCGCCGTGGCGCAGCAGCGTGGCGGCGATGACCCGGATCTGGTCGTCGTCGAGGTCGGGCGCGATCTTCAGGAACACCGGTGACTGCTTGCCGTGGCGCTGTGCGAGCTGCTCGCGCCGGGCCATCACCGCGCCCAGCAAGGCGTCGAGCGCCTCGTCGCTCTGCAGGCTGCGCAGGTTCTTGGTGTTGGGGCTGGAGATGTTGACCGTCACGTAGTCGGCATGCGGGTACACACCGTCCAGGCAAGTCAGGTAGTCGTCGGTGGCCTGCTCGATCGGGGTGGCGGCGTTCTTGCCGATGTTCAGGCCCAGCAGCATCGGGCTGTGGCCGTTCTTGCTGCGAAAGCGCGCCTTCTGGACGTTGGCCAGGAAGGCGTCCAGGCCCTCGTTGTTGAAGCCCAGCCGGTTGATCAGCGCGTTGCGCTCCGGAATGCGGAACATGCGCGGCTTCGGGTTGCCCGGTTGCCCCTTGGGGGTGACCGTGCCCACTTCGACAAAGCCGAAACCCATGGCGGCGAGACCGTCGATGCAGCGCGCGTTCTTGTCCAGACCGGCGGCCAGTCCCACGCGGTTCGGGAAGCGCAGGCCGGCCAGGGTGACCGGATCGTCCACCCGCGTTTCGCCCCACAGGCAGTTCAGCGGGGTGTGCTGGAAGCGGGCGAGTTTGTCGAGCGTCAATTCGTGTGCGGTTTCGGGGTCGAGACCGAACAGAAACGGGCGGGCGAGCGCGTAGGGCAGGAGTGACATCGGATAATCAGCAGATTCGCGTAAACCCTGATTGTCTCAAATGACCCAAGACGAACTCAAAGCCCTGGTCGGACAGGCCGCCCTGCAATACGTGACGCCCGGTGAAGTGGTGGGTGTGGGCACCGGCTCCACCGTCAACAAATTCATCGATGCACTGGCCGCGATGAAGGACCGCATTCCCGGTGCCGTTTCCAGCTCGGAAGCCTCGACCGCCCGCCTCAAGGCGCTGGGCATTCCCGTGCTGGACCCGGCCGACGTGACGGAGCTGTCGGTCTACATCGACGGCGCCGACGAGATCGATGCCAGGGGCTACATGGTCAAGGGCGGCGGCGCGGCGCTGACGCGCGAGAAGATCGTGGCGGCCATGTCCAAGCGCTTCGTCTGCATCGCCGACGAGTCCAAGATGGTGTCGGTGCTGGGCGCGTTCCCGCTGCCGGTCGAAGTGATTCCCATGGCGGCCTCGCGGCTGGCGCGCCAGTTTGCGGCGCTGGGCGGCACCGCCAAGCTGCGCATCAAGGACGGCCAGCCGCTGGTGACCGACAACGGCCAGCACATCCTGGACGTCACCGGCCTGAAGATCAGCGAGCCGCTGGCGTTCGAGAGCGAAGTCAATCAGTGGCCGGGCGTGGTCACGGTGGGCGTGTTTGCCCATCAGAAGGCCAGTGTCTGCCTGCTGGGCACCCCGGGCGGGGTGCGCACGCTGACGTTCTGAGGCTGCTCCGGGAGGCGGCGACCCACGGGTCGCCGATCTTCAGAAGCGGATGCCGCCGGGCGTGGTGACTGGCGGGGCCACCGGAACCTCTGCCGGTGCTTCGGCATCCACCGGCTTCGCGGTCTTCCTGGTGGACGCGCCAGCCGTTGCCGTGGCATCGGCCGCCTTGGCTTCCACCAGCGGGGAGGGGGCCGGGCGGCGGTAGGCCGCCGACAGCGCCGATTTTTTCGGGTAGCCGGCCGCGTCGAGATACTGGGTCCACTCGACTTCCGAATAGCCCTTGATCTGCTGGCTGCCGATCGAGAGCATGGGCAGCGACGAAGCCCCGCTCAGGCGCTTGAGGGCCGCGATGTCGTCGTTGGAGTTGACCGTTTTCTCCGTGTACGGAATCCCCCGGCCATTGAGGTAGTTGCGTCCTGTGTCACAGGGCGCGCAGTCCTTGCCCGCGTAGAACACCACCGGGTAGCGGCCCATGGCCTGTTTCAGTTCCGGCGGCGTGTAGCCGGAGGCCGCTGCGGTGCTGGTCGACGGCCCCCCCGCGGCGGGTTTGGCCGAGGGGTTGCCCTGCGCGTTGGCGGGTGGTGGCTGGTCGGAGTAGCTGACCTTGCCATCGGGCCCGACGATGCGGTAGACCCCCTGGGCCTGGGCCGGTGCGGAGACCGCGGCACCCAGTGTCAGCGCGAGGGTCATCATGGCCCCGAAAGTGGCCGGACGGTGACCAAGGACTGGCTTCATGCGTTTTCCTTCTCAACGATGTGACAGGTCAGGCCATGCCCTGATGGCGCAGCAGGGCGTCGATGCCCGGCTCGCGGCCACGGAAGGCCTTGAACGATTCCATGGCGGGACGGCTGCCGCCTGCTTCGAGTATCGCCTCACGGTAGCGGCGCCCGGTGTGCACGTCCAGCGTGTTGTGACCACCGGCGCGCGCGGCTTCCTCGAAGGCGGCGTACGCGTCGGCCGACAGTACCTCGGCCCACTTGTAGCTGTAGTAGCCGGCCGAGTAACCACCCGCAAAAATGTGGCTGAAGGTGTTGGCGGTGCGGCTGTAGGCGGGCGGCTGCAGCACGGCGACCTCGGCGCGCACCTGGTGCAGCAGGGCCAGGATGGCTTCACCCGTGGTCACGGGCTGCGGCTGGCTGTGCAGCAGCATGTCGAACAGCGAGAACTCCACCTGGCGCAGGGTCTGCAGGCCGCTCTGGAAGTTCTTGGCCGCCAGCATCTTGTCGAACAGTTCGCGCGGCAATGGCGCACCGGTGTCCACGTGGGCGGTCATGTGCTTGAGCACATCCCACTCCCAGCAGAAGTTCTCCATGAACTGGCTCGGCAGTTCGACCGCGTCCCACTCGACCCCGCTGATGCCCGAGACGTCGCGCTCGTTCACCTGCGTGAGCATGTGGTGCAGTCCGTGGCCGAACTCGTGGAACAGGGTGATGACGTCGTCGTGCGTCAGCAGCGGCGGCTGTTTCACGCCGTTGACCTCGATGCCCTCGGCGAAGTTGCAGACCAGGTGCGCCACCGGTGTCTGCAGCGCGCCGCCGTCGGGACGCAGCCAGCGCGCGCGGACGTCGTCCATCCAGGCGCCACCGCGCTTGCCGTTGCGGGCCGCCGGGTCGAGGTAAAACTGCCCGACCAGCTCGGTGCCGGCAGGTGTGCGCCGCTCGATGCGGTAGAACTCCACCAGCGGGTGCCAGACCGGTGCCTCGTCGCGGCGGATCGAGACTTCGAACAGGGTTTCGATGATCTGGAACAGGCCGGCCAGTACCTTGGGCGCGGTGAAGTAAGGCTTGATCTCCTGGTCGCTGAAGGCGTAGCGCGCCTCCTTGAGTTTCTCGCCGATGTAGGGCCAGTCCCAGGGCTGGGGATCGGTGTTGCCCAGCGTGCCGGCGGCGAAGGCGCGCAGGTCGGTCACATCCTGTTCGGCGTAAGGGCGGGCGCGCACGCCCAGGTCACGCAGGAAGGCCGTGACCTGTTCCGGCGACTGGGCCATCTTGGGCACCAGGGACACGTCGGCGAAATGGCGGTAACCCAGCAGTTGCGCTTCTTCGTGGCGCAGCGCCAGCAGTTCGGTCATGATGGCCGCGTTGTCGAAGCGGGTGGCATCGCCTTCGGCCTGGTCGCTGGCACGGGTGACGTAGGCGCGGTACAGCTTCTCGCGCAGCGCGCTGCTGTGGGCAAACTGCATCACCGGCAGGTAGCAGGGCATCTTCAGGGTCAGCTTGTGGCCCTGCTTGCCGTCGGCCTGCGCGGCCGAGGCGGTCGCCTGCAGCACGTCGGCCGGCACGCTGGCCAGCTCATCGGGCGTCACGTAGAGGCTGAACGCGTCGGTGGCATCGAGGGCGTTTTCGCTGAACTTCTGGGCCAGTTCGGCCTGCCGCTCCTGCAGCCAGGCAAAACGCTGCTTGGCCTCGCCCTGCAACTCGGCCCCACCCAGCACGAAGCCGCGCATGGCATTGCGGTGTGCCTGGGCCTGCTCGGCGTTCAGGGCATTCACGTCCATGGACTTGTACTTGGCGTACAGGCGTTCGTCCGATCCCAGCCGGGTCCAGAACTCGGTCACACGGGGCAGGGCCTCGTTGTAGGCCGCCCGCAGTTCGGGCGTGTCTGCCACGCTGCTGAGGTGGCTCACGGCCCCCCAGGCGCGCGACAGGCGCTCGGTTGCCACGTCCAGGCGGGCCGATATCGCTGTCCAGTCGGCAGGAAAGTCGGCGGCCGTCACTGCCTCCAGGGCGGCATCGGCTTCCTGCAGCAACGCGTCGACCGCGGGTGCCACCTGGGCCGGAGTGATGGCGTCGAACCTGGGAAGGCTGGAGAAGTCGAGCAGGGGGTTGGCGGCAGTGCTGTTCATGCAGGCTCAGTAGGGGCTCGAAGCGAAAAGTTCAATGGATGGCGCGGCGCGAGCCGGCCACCCGACGGAATCAGCGTGCGCTCTTCTTGACGCTCTTCTTGAGCACCTTGGCGCGCTTGACCTGGCCGCCGGAAGTCAGGCGCTGGTTGCCCAGCACGCGAACGACCTTGACTTCCGGCTTCTGTCCGCCGCGTTTGCTGAACTTCAGCACCTTGACATCGCGGGGACCGGGCATGCGCTCCTCGTGGACGGCCTTGACCTTCTCCGGGATCGGGCGCCAGAGCACCAGCAGCTTGCCGATGTGCTGGATCGGCGCGGCGTCCAGCTCGTCGGCCAGGGTCTGGAGCATGGCTTCGCGCGCAGGGCGGTCATCGCTGAAAACGCGGACCTTGATCAGGCCATGGGCCTTGAGGGCGGCATCGGCTTCTTTCTTGACCGCGGCGGTGAGTCCGTCGCCTCCGACGAGGACGACGGGATCGAGATGGTGCGCCTCGGCGCGGTGCACCTTGCGCTGTGCGGGCGTGAGTTGGATCTGGGGCATGGGACAATTATCGTTTACACAGCGGCCATGCGCCGCCAGCGGAATCCCCATGGGCATGAAAGTCAAGACTCAGAGCAAGAAGGTCAACAAGGCGTGGCTGAACCAGCACGTCAACGACCCGTATGTGAAGCTCGCCCAGAAAGACGGGTACCGCGCCCGGGCCGCCTACAAGCTCAAGGAAATCGATGAAGCCCTGGGCCTGATCCGCCCGGGCCACGTGGTGGTCGATCTCGGGTCGGCCCCCGGAGCCTGGAGCCAGTACGTGCGCCGGCGCCTGAGCCCCTCGGGAGCGGCCGTGGGCGAGCTCAACGGGCAGATCATTGCCTTGGACCTGCTGCCCATGGAGGCGGTGGAAGGCGTGCAGTTCATCCAGGGCGACTTCCGCGAGGCGGAGGTGCTGGCTGAGCTGGAGCGCGTGCTGGTGGAGCGGGGCGTGCAGAAGGTGGACGTGGTGGTGTCGGACATGGCACCCAACCTGTCGGGCATCGGGTCGGCGGATGCCGCGCGCATCGAGGACCTGGTGGGCCTGGCGGTGGACTTCTGCCGCCTGCACATGAAAGCCGACGGCGCACTGGTCGCCAAGCTGTTCCATGGCGGCGCCTACGACCCGATGGTGGCGCTGTTCCGCAAGACCTTCAAGGTGGTCAAACCGTTCAAGCCGAAGGCTTCGCGCGACAAGTCGTCCGAGACTTTTCTGGTCGGGCTGGGACTCAAAAACTGACCTTGGTCCGGTTTGCACCGCCAAAACTAACCATTTCAGCGACATAGCCTCGCCAAAAGTCAAGTCCGCCGTGGCTTGAAAGACCTAAAATGATCACAACATGCCAGTATCCGTTCTAGTCAGGAGCCGTCCTTGAACAACCAGTGGTTCTCGAAAATCGCCGTGTGGATGGTGATCGCCATGGTGCTATTCACCGTCTTCAAGCAATTCGATGGCCGAGCCACGGCCGGTGCCGGCTATGTCGGTTATTCCGAATTCCTTGATCAGGTCAAAGCGCAACAGATCAAGACCGCCACGATCCAGGAAGGCCCGGGCGGCACCGAGATCATCGCGCTCACCCACGATGACCGCCGCATCCGCACCACCGCGACCTATCTGGACCGCGGTCTGGTGGGCGACCTGATCAACAACAACGTCAAGTTCGACGTCAAGCCGCGCGAAGAGGGCTCCCTGCTCATGACCTTGCTGGTCAGCTGGGGCCCGATGCTGCTGCTGATCGGTGTCTGGATCTACTTCATGCGCCAGATGCAGGGCGGCGGCAAGGGCGGTGCCTTCAGCTTCGGCAAGAGCAAGGCGCGCATGCTGGACGAGAACAACAACACCGTGACCTTTGCCGACGTGGCCGGGTGTGACGAGGCCAAGGAAGAGGTCAAGGAGGTCGTGGACTTCCTGAAAGATCCCGCCAAGTTCCAGAAGCTGGGCGGTCGCATCCCGCGCGGTCTGCTGCTGGTCGGCCCTCCGGGTACCGGCAAGACGCTGCTGGCCAAAGGCATTGCCGGCGAAGCCAAGGTGCCGTTCTTCAGCATCTCGGGTTCCGACTTCGTGGAAATGTTCGTGGGCGTGGGCGCGGCCCGCGTGCGCGACATGTTCGAGAACGCCAAGAAGAACGCGCCCTGCATCATCTTCATCGACGAAATCGACGCCGTCGGCCGCCAGCGTGGCGCCGGCCTGGGCGGAGGCAACGACGAGCGCGAGCAGACCCTCAACCAGATGCTGGTCGAGATGGATGGCTTCGAGACGAACCTGGGCGTGATCGTGGTGGCTGCCACCAACCGCCCGGACATCCTGGACGCCGCCTTGCTGCGCCCGGGCCGCTTCGACCGTCAGGTCTACGTCACGCTGCCCGACATCCGTGGTCGCGAACAGATCCTGAATGTGCACATGCGCAAGGTCCCGCTCGGTACCGATGTGAATGCCAGTGTGATCGCCCGTGGCACGCCCGGCATGAGTGGTGCCGATCTGGCCAACCTGTGCAACGAAGCTGCCCTGATGGCCGCGCGTCGCAACGCGCGCGTGGTCGAGATGCAGGACTTTGAAAAGGCCAAGGACAAGATCTTCATGGGCCCCGAGCGCAAGAGCATGGTGATGCCCGAGGAAGAGCGCAAAAACACGGCCTACCACGAGGCTGGTCACGCTCTGATCGGCAAGCTGCTGCCCAAGTGCGACCCGGTGCACAAGGTCACCATCATTCCTCGTGGTCGTGCGCTGGGTGTGACCATGAGCCTGCCAGTCCAGGACCGCTACAGCCAGGACAAGGAGTTCATGCTCAACCAGATCGCCATGCTGTTTGGCGGGCGCATCGCGGAAGAAGTGTTCATGCACCAGATGACCACCGGTGCCAGCAACGACTTCGAGCGTGCGACCCACATCGCCCGCGACATGGTGATGCGGTACGGCATGAGCGAAGCGCTCGGCACCATGGTGTACGCAGAAAACGAAGGCGAGGTGTTCCTGGGTCGTTCGGTGACCAAGACCACCAACATCTCCGAGCAGACCATGCAGAAGGTCGACGCTGAAGTGCGTCGCATCCTGGACGAGCAATACGGTCTGGCGCGCCAGCTGATCGAAGAGCACAGCGACAAGATGCACGCCATGGCGACCGCGCTGCTGGAATGGGAAACCATCGACGCCGACCAGATCGACGACATCATGGCCGGCAAGCCTCCGCGTCCGCCCAAGGACTGGACGCCACGCAATCCTTCGGTGGGTGGCGGCGGCAGCGGCGGGACGCCGGCAGTCAGCACCGATACGGCGCCGACTGCGGCCTGACCGAGCGTCGGACATCACTCTCACGGGGCCCCAGCGGCCCCGTTTTCATTGCACGAGCAAAACCATGCGCTGGACCACATCCCGATTCGACATCGACCTGAACCAACCCAAGGTCATGGCCATCATCAACGTCACGCCAGATTCCTTCTCCGATGGAGGACAGTTCGACAGCGTGGCCGCCGCGTTGCGCCAATGCGAACAGGTGATCAAGGATGGCGCGCACATGCTCGACATCGGTGGCGAGTCCACCCGCCCGGGCAGTCCGGCGGTGCCGCTGGAGCAGGAACTGGAGCGCGTGCTGCCGGTGGTGCGCGAAGCGGTGAAGCTGAACGTGCCGGTGTCGGTCGATACCTACAAACCGGAGGTGATGCAGGCGGTGCTGGACCTGGGTGCCGACATCGTGAACGACATCTGGGCGCTGCGGCGCGGTGACGCAATGCGGGTGGTGGCCCATCACCCGCGTTGCGGCGTCTGCCTGATGCACATGCACCGCGATCCGCAGACCATGCAGGTGGCACCGATGGACGGAGATGTCGTGGCACCCGTCAAGAGTTTCCTGGCCGAACGCGCCCGGATGCTCGAAGCGCTGGGCGTGGCCCGCGAACGCATCGCGCTCGATCCCGGGATCGGATTTGGCAAGACCGTGCAGCAGAACTTCAGCTTGCTGGCGCAGCAGCCCCAGCTTGGCGAGTTGCCATATCCATGGCTCGTCGGCTGGTCACGCAAGTCGTCCCTCGGGGCAGTGACCGGTCACGAACGCCCGGCAGACCGGGTGTCGGCTAGTGTCGCCGCCGCGTTGCTGGCTGTGGAGCGGGGTGCACTCGTGGTGCGTGTGCATGATGTGCGCGAGACGGTGGATGCGCTATCGGTGCTTCGTTCAGTAAGCGAATGTTCATAGCCACACAGTGAGTTACAAGTCGTCACAACAAAGTTCACATCCCCTGGATGTGGCCTGAAACGAACTAGTACCCAAGTTACAATGCCGCCCTGCCCAAAAATATTCAGGAGGATGCGGCAGCAAGTCAGGCGCAAACGCGAGACAGCGTGGCGTGGCTTGCACGCCCGACGCAGCCGTCATGCTGGACTGTCCGGATCTCGCGGTACCCAAGGAGGTGATGCAACACGTCGTGCACGTGGAGTCATCGCGCAACCCGTTCGCCATTGGCGTGGTGGGTGGGTATCTGGCACGCCAACCCCGAAACCTTGAAGAAGCACTGGCGTCTGTGCGCCAGCTCAAGGAAGAGGGCTACAACTTCTCCGTCGGCATTTCCCAGGTCAACCGCTACAACCTGGCGAAATATGGTCTGCGTACCTACGCCGAAGCCTTCGAAATCTGCCCAAACCTGCAGGCCGGCTCACGCATCCTGAGAGAGTGTTACGACCGCGCCCAGGATTGGGGCAAGGCGTTCAGCTGCTACTACTCCGGCAACTTCGTGACTGGCTTTGATCACGGATACGTGCAGAAGATCTTTGCGTCGATCCGAAAATCGCAGGTCGAGCAGACGGCTCCGGAATCGATTCGCGTGATTCCGTATGGGAACGGACAACGCAAGCCTGCGCGGGATGATGGGTTGCCGTTGGGTGGGGCAACGGCAGCCGCTACAGCGTCAGCTGCCGCCCCGACTTATCCGGAACCTGCACCCATACGGAAGACGCAAAAGGCAGTTCTTGTGACCAATATGGACACAGCGGAAGCCCGCCCCGCCATTCCTGTGCCAGGCCCCGGAGCTCTGTTGCCCACCTCAGTTGCCGCGTCCAAGCCAAAGGCACTGGATTTAAGTCAGATCCCTACTCAGGTTGTTGGAATCAACGGTGATCCTTACCTAACCAGAGTTTTACCTGTTCCGGCCGCATTTGGGAAAAGCTCGGACAAGTTGCAACCTCCTCAAGCGGCAGATTCGCTTGACGTGGGTGTGAGTTCTGCGCGAGGTGCTATGGCGAGATCCAAAGCGGCTACTCCCGTGCTTTCCCGTAGAGGAGGGAGCCTCTTGGGAGTCAACGAAACTGCTGCTGAAGTTCTGGTGAGGCCTGCAGCATCTGCGGAGGGAAAAAGACCTGCCCAAACGGAAAATCCTTCAGATAAATCATTTGTTTTTTAATAGGAGTCAGTATGAGCATCAATAAATCAAGGGTTCTTTATAAGGTAGGTGTGTCACTTTGTTTACTTGCTTGCTCTGGCGCACTGTTTGCAGCAGTTGATCCAGGCTTTGTTGGTGCATGCAAGAATGTGACTGGTTTCTTTGAAAACTTCGAAACAATTTTAAAAGTGGCATCTGTTTCGATTGTTACTATTGCAATTGTGTTTGCTGGGTACCAGATTGCTTTTGCGCACAAGCGGCTGTCTGACGTTGCGCCAATCTTGATTGGTGGCTTGTTGATTGGCGGGGCTGCGACGATTGCCGGGTGGTTTGTTAATGATTGGAAAACGGATGCTGGCGCCAATCAAACTTGCGCCATTAATAGTCCGACATGATTTTGAGTGCATTCAGGGGGTTTTGTGAATAAGGATGCATTGTTTCGTGGGTGCACGCGTCCTCCAATGATTTTGGGGGTTCCGTACGCTCCTTTTTTGATTGGGGCTGGGGTGCCGCTGTTGTTGGCAATGTATTTCTCTTTGTATATTTTGCTTTTGATTCCATTTGTCATTTTTTTGATGCGGATGATGGCAAAAAAAGACGAAATGATTTTTCGTTTGCTGGGGTTGAATATGGTTTTTCGATTTCTTCCTCGCAACGTTAAGGAAAGTGGAGGGGCTTGGGCATTTGGCCCGTCCGTGCGTGGCCCAGCGGCACGCAAGTCCATGCGGCCTTACGCCTGATCCTTCTTCAAGCCTGAATCGTCATGTCGCTTTTCTCCCCCGACGCTGATTACAGCAACTTCATCCCGTTCAGTACCCACGTGGACACCCACGTGGTGAAGTCGCGGGAAGGTGACTACATGGTCACCTGGCTGCTGAGCGGGTTTCCGTTCGTGGGACGGGAGGACTGGGAGCTCGAGCACCGGCACAAGTCGTTCAACAACCTCTTGCAGAGCCTGCGCGCACCGGATTTCGAAAATGTCGCGTTCTGGGCGCACGACATTCGTCGCCGCCGTCCGATCAAGGCGGAGGCGCGGTATCCGCACAGCTTCAGCCAGGAATTGCACGACAAATACATCGAACGCCTGTCTGGCAAGCGTCTGATGCAGAACGAGTTGTACCTGACCATGATTTACCGCCCGGTGGTCAGCGGCAAGAAGTTTGCGGCCATCGCGCGCGACGTCGAGGTGTTGCGAAAGGAAGAAAAGGCCTACCTCGAGAAGATTTACGAACTGGTCGGCAACGTGGAAGCGCTTCTGCAGGACTATTCGCCTTACCGGTTGGGCCTGTATGAGAGCGTGCACAAGCAGGTGTTTTCCGAGAATCTGGAGTTCTTCGGTTACCTGATCAATCACGTGGATGAGCCGGCTCCCGTGCTGCCGGCGCCGATCTACAACTATCTGCCGACGAGCAAGCACATGTTCTCGACCGGCAGCGGTGACTTTGCGATCCGCACGGCCAACGGCGAGAACTTCTACGGCGCGATCCTGAACATCAAGGAATACGCCGACAGTTCCTGGCCGGGCATTCTCAACGGCCTGAAGTACCTGGAGTTCGAGTACATCGTGACCCACTCCTTCACGCCCATGAGCCGCTACGACTCGATGAAGGCGCTGGAGCGGACCAAGGGCGCAATGCTGTCGTCGGAAGACAAGGCGGTCAGCCAGATCGTCGAGCTGGATTTCGCGATGGATCAGCTGGCTTCGGGCAACTTCGTGCTCGGGCAGTACCACTTCAACATGGCGATTTTCGCCAGCAACCAAGACGAGCTGTACAGCCACATCGCACAGGCGCGCGCGCAGCTGTCCGGCGCGAGCTTCGTGACGGTCAAGGAGGACGTGGCGATTCCCGCGGCTTTCTACGCGCAACTGCCTTGCAACTGGCGCTTCCGTCCCCGCATTGCGAATCTGAGTTCGCTCAACTTTCTCGGCCTGAGCCCGCTGCACAACTTCGCGACCGGCAAGCCCAACTTCAATCCCTGGGGCCCGTCGGTCAGCATCCTGCAGACGCTGAACAATCAGGCCTACCACTTCAACTTCCACGCCACCAAGCCGCACGAGTACTCGCTGGGCGAGAAGGCCATTGCCAACACCATGGTGATCGGCAAGTCGGGTACCGGCAAGACCGCGCTCATCAACTTCCTGCTGGCGCAGGTGCAGAAGATCGAGCCCGAGCCAACGATCTTCTTCTTCGACAAGGACCGCGGTGCCGAGATCTTCATCCGCGCTTGTGGCGGTCGCTACTTCACCCTAGAGAAGGGCAAGCCCACAGGTTTCAACCCGCTGCAGTGCGAGAACACACCGGATAACGAACAGTTTCTGGTCGAGCTGATCCAGACGCTGTGTGGCAAAGAGAAGTACTCGGCCTCCGAGCAGGAAGACATGCTCCGGGCGGTGCGTGCGATTCTCGACACGCCGATGCATCTGCGAACCATGACCAACCTGCAGAAGAGCCTGCCCAATATGGGTGAAAACAGCCTCTTCGAATGCATCTCGGTCTGGTGCAAGGGCGGCCCGGCGGCCTGGGTGTTCGACAACCCCAAGGACAACATCGACTTCTCGGGCTCCAACATCATCGGTTTCGATTACACCGAGGTGATCGAAGACTCGAAGACCCGCGAGCCAATCATCCAGTACCTGCTGCACCGCATGGAAGGTCTGATTGATGGCCGGCCGTTCATCTACGTGATGGACGAGTTCTGGAAGGTGCTGGAAGGCAAGGGCGGCCTCAAGGACTTCGCGAAGAACAAGCAGAAGACCATCCGGAAACAGAATGGCCTGGGCATCTTCGCGACCCAGTCTCCGCAGGACGCGCTCAACAGCGACATCTCTGCCGCACTGATCGAACAGACAGCCACACTGATTCTGCTGCCTAACCCGAACGCCGACCCGAAGGACTATCTGGAGGGTCTCAAGCTCACCCGGGCCGAGTTCGAATTGGTTGTGGGTCTGGACGAACGCAGCCGCTGTTTTCTCGTCAAGCAGGGTCACAACGCCGTGCTCTGCCAACTCAATCTCAACGGCATGGACGATGAACTGGCCGTGCTGTCCGGCTCCAGCGACAACGTTGAAATTCTCACCGCGTTGCTGGCCGAGCATCCAACACCGGATCTGCCGGATACCTGGCTGCCGGAGTTTCATGCGCGGCGCAAGGGCATGCGGTCCCAACGCAAGGCCTTCATGGCCAACAGCAATGAGTACCTGCGACATGCACCGACTGCGGAAGAAGAGGGAGTTTCCTGAAATGCATGGCTTCCATTCCCCGTCAACCGAACACGGTTCAACGCCCATGATCAAGAGTGCAGCTGCGGTGGTCGCGGTTTTTGGAATGTGCGTCTCGGCGTCTCTGGCGCACGCCGAGACTGGGCCTTGGCCGACCGCCCTGTCAAAAGGGAGTGATTGCGCGGCATGGACCATCAGTGCGAAAAAGACGGAGGTCGCCCGGCGCGCTGAAAAGAGCTACTGCGAAGCGCATAACCCAGGTGACCAGTCCAAACGGGAAGCCTGCTTGAACAACGCGAATGCCAAGAAGTTGGTGGAGTTTTTCACCAACCGCTGCGGCACTGACTACGTCATCGCTCTGGATGGTCAGGAGTGGCCATTGAAGCGTTTGTCGTCAGCCACCAAGCCGCCTTACCTGACCGGGCGCTATGTTGGGGACGGTGTCCGTGTGACTGTGGAGTCGCCGCGTCTGTTGAGCAAGGAATACGAAGCAGGGGAGGCGCACACCGAAGCCAACGTGGTCAGCGCCCGCTACTCGGTCAAAGTCCAGGTGGTGCAGGGACGCCGGACAAACCGGTTCTCGGGGGAGGTGTGGTACGGACGCTGAACGCGCCGACCACGACCGGGAATCAGAGAGAAAAACATGGCAAACCCCATCGACTTCAACATTCGCGGCAGCGCGGACGACATCGTGCGCCTGCTCAACGAAGGTCAGGGAGCGGCGGCATTGCTGCAGTTGCAACAATTGCGCGAGGGAAAGTCTCTGGTGGTCCAGGAGGCCATGGACCGCTATGTGGTAAGCCTGGCTCCGGAACAACTGCAACGTTTGCGGTCGTCCGGTGCGGATCCATTGACGGCATCCGTTCTTGACCGGCTCGATGCAGCCAAGGGGACTCCTCGCATGCCCGCCCAGGACAAGTCCGTGGGTGGCATGGACGAAGTTCCGCTGACGACCGCGCAGCGCCATGATGTGTACGCCAGCATGGTGTACACCCGTGGCAACGATGCAGCCCGTGCGGCTCTGGCGCGTGGGGACAGGGTGATTCTGGGGATGCGTGAAGAAAACTCCACGCTGGCCACGATGCAAAGCAGGGAGGCGCCGTCGGTGCCTCGACAGGACGATCCTGCCACTTCAGCCGTGGATGAAAGCCTGGCCGGGCGTGGCGTCTACAACGACCGTCTGGTGGTGCTGTGGCAAGGGGAAAACGGGGAGCGCGGGGTGGCAGAGGCCAACCGAGCCAACACCGAACCCACCGCCATTTATGACGAGCATGCACGGCCTGGAGACGGGCAAGCAGGGGCCTACAGACATGTTTCCGGCTGGAGAAAAGCCGAGGGTGACGATGTCAACGGGGATGACATCCGGGATCTCGGCCGTTTGCGTGAAGGTACCGTTGAGATGAAACGCACCACGCATGGCACAGACAACCACACCGCTTTCCGTCCCACGGAAGCCGCTGTCACCAACGGTGCAGGTCAGGTTCAGCGCGACACCAATGCCGATGGCCGTTTTGACAGCACCGATGTCAACGGCACCCAGGACTTGAATGACACCTTCAAGATCCATCGGGGATCGCGAGGCGCCACCGATTCAGCGGGTTGCCAGACGATTCATCCCGACGACTACGACAGCGTCATGGCTGCGGCTCAGGGCAAGGCGGATCAACGCAGCTGGCAGTATGTCCTGACAGAAACGCAACCTGCCTCGCAGCGGATGCAGGCGCCGGAACACCAGCCAAACCAGCCTGCGCTCCATCCCACAGAGCTGTCGCCACAGTCCCGCAGCTTGCTGCAAGACAGTCTCACGCAAGTGCAGCGGGTAGCCCAGGAGCGTGGCCAGACCTGGGACACGGGCATGACCAACACCGCATGCGCCGTCGCCTGTGGTGCCCGTGAAGCGGGCATGGACGGCGTGAACCTGCTGAACGTCAAGGACGGCTTGATCCGGTTTGGTCATCGGGCCGATGGACGCCTGATCGATGGCGCCATTGACGCACGGTTGGCGGCCAACACGCCTTCTGGCGAATCGCTCCTGCGCATGGCGGAGCTGGACATTGCCAGGGAGCCGAATGTGCGCGGCGAACCGGGTTTGACGAACCCCACGGCAATGGGGCGGGAAGCCGTCCATGGGCTGGAGTTGCGCATGTGAATTCGGTTTGGGGCACAGAACAAATTGAACAGGGTGGATTCAGGGGGGTTAAACAAGAATGAACATCAAGATCAGCAAAACATTGAGGCTGGTGGCCGTGCTGGGTGCGCTCGCTGTGCCGCTGGGAGCACATGCTGCGGCAGGGCAGTCCAACTGCGGAGGCATTGCCAAAGGCGCCAGCACCGGCGGTGCCTTTTTTGACAACGACCTGCCCGCCGGGCAAGACGTATTTTCTTTCTGCGCCTATGGCTATCCGCCGCACTGCTGGGTCGGCGTGAACCCGATTGCAGGCACTTGGAAGATCGTCAACCAGTATTGCTTCAACCCCAAGTGGACCAACAAATACGAGTCGGTGTGTCCGCGTGGGCTGAAGCCCGGTACCTGGAAAAGCCCCGGCAAGATGCCCTTCGACTACAAGGGCTCGCCCAACGCCCCGGACGGCCTCGAGGAATGCCAGCACTTGATGGAAGAGTGATGGCGACAAAGACAACAACATCAGGAGGAAAAACAATGCCATTGAACTGGATGCCCGGCATTCACCTTTGTAGCGTGGCGGTGTTATCGCTGTGCGCGATCAGCGCCCATGCGATCGACCTGCCCAAGCCTGAAGTTCCCGACACGGAAATCCTTTCGAAGCTGCCGGAGGGTGTCGAGATGCCTGATCCCGGCCAGATCAAGGGGGTAGTTGTGTCGTGCCTGCAGAACGGCAACATGGACATCACCCGCCCCACTTTGCCTTTGCTCAGTTGCTGGGAAAGCGCCAGCAACGGCAGCGACAGCGTTCAGGACCTCCAGAAGGCCTGTACCCAGCAGATGACGCCGATGAAGATCGATTCGACGCTCGTACCCAAGTGCCCCCCGAAGGCGCTTGGCACCTGCATCGGTGCACAAAACGGTGGCGGTGCCAGCGGTGAGAAGTCCGTTTCCAACCACTACCACTACACCCCGCAGTCACTGCTGGACTGGCGCAAGAGCAAGCAGAACTGCGAGCGCTCGGGTGGCAAATGGTATGGCTTGGGCAACAAGTTCAGGCTCTTCTGACAAACGGCTTATTCACCTGTATTCCAAACTCGATCGGGTTCACCAATCACTGTCAAGGAGCGAAATCGATGAGATCCACACTGAACAAACAACTTCCAGCCGTCACCCGGCGTGTAGCGATGCGTCTGGCTGCCGGTGCCGCGATGGGGCTGGTGCTGGCGGCTTGTGGAGGTGGAGGTGGAGGTGGAGGTGGAGGTGGAGGTGGAGGTGGAGGGGGAAGTAGTTCCTCTGAAGGATCTCATGACTTGCGTGCTGCGCTGGATCGGTTGCAGCCTGGGATGACGCTCGCGCAAGTTATTGCAGCTGTTGGTTGGGAGCCAAACGATCTTGGTGGTATTGCAGACTGGCAAGATGGTGATGAGTGGCTTCATGTATCGGTCAATTCTTTGGATGGAAGTGGCGTTTTGATCATTACTGCAGCGCATTGGCATAGGGTCTCAGAAAACATTGATCGGGCCTATGTCTGAAATGTTAAGCAGCATTGTTGTTTATTTATTTTTATCTGAGTTGGGTTTAAATTATGGCTAATGAAAATAACAAGATGAGCGTGGGTCGCCGTAGCCTGTTGGCGAATCTGATGCTTGCAGGCACAGCCGGATTGGCGTTGTCCGCGTGTGGCGGTGGTGGCGGCGGTTCAGATGACTCCCGGAATTTGCGAGCAGCATTTGAGCGCCTGAAGCCTGGAATGACGTACGAACAAGTTATTTCAGCTGTTGGATGGGCTCCCAATGAAGACTCCATTACCTGGGATAATGGTGAGGAATATCTGATTGTGACATTTGCTAATTATTATAATGACGGTATTTGGGTGATTACTACTGCTGTTTGGGGTGGTGGAGGGCGGTCTGAGCGGAGGTCTTATGTGGAATAAGCGTCTGACTAATGGTTTTCTTCTTTTTGTGCTATTTGCGTCGGTTGGTCCAGCAAATGCACAGTGGGCTGTTTATGATGATGAAGTAAAAAAGATTCTTGAGAAGATTAATAACGTTAAGTCTGTTGGCTCAAAGAGCCTGTCTGGATTTGATGATCAAGCGTTGTTGAGTGAGAAATTTGAATTGTCGTCTGTTTCGAGTCCTGAGAAGTACATTGGGACGGAGGTGGATTGTGGTGATGAGAAGTTGAATTTGATGCATTACAACGCGTGCCGTGGACTTCGAAACCTTAGACTGAAGACTTTAGAACAGACTGAGGCTATTCTGGAAAAAATAAAGAAGCGGCGCGATGAGATTAAGGCGTTAGTTTCCGATGCGCGAAAGGGCCAAGCTTCTGACGAGTCAGGGCAACTCCAGCGCTATCAATTCGAACTCCAAGGCATACAAGCCCATTTGCAAAATGACGCCATGGAGCTAGAAGCCCTGAGGTACGGCTACAAGCAGCGCGAAAAGATGTACGAGGTGCAGATGGCGGAGGCGCGCCGTGCCACGGACACGCGTCCGCCTGGGGGCGCGGGTGGCGTGAGCATCAATCTGGGCACGGTTCCGTTCGTGCGCGGCAAGTAATGCTGCGTTCGAACGGATAGACAAAGGAAAGTCACCTTATGGCGTGCCCCACCATCACATTTCCATCGCTTCTGGCGACTGCGCTCACTGGTCTGGATGGCCAGTACCAGTCGATGATCAGTGGCGCGAACTTCATGTGCCAGGTTCGCGGCTATCTGGTGGAAGACATGCTGATCGGCACATACCGCGATCAGGTGGCCTCGCAATTGGCCACAGCCCTGTTTTACATGTCCACCACGATCATGACGATCTGGGTGGTGTATCACGGCTTCATGATCATGACGGGTGGTAACCGCCAGCCGATTCTTCCGCTGTTTCTCAAGACCGGAAAGATGGCGCTGATCATGTCGCTGGTGTCGCTGATTGCTGCCAAGTCGCCCATCATCGCCGACTGGGTGGCCGATTTTCAGGCGCTCATCACGGCGGCCATCGTCGGTTCCGACATCGATCTCTACCAGATGATTGACATCAACATTGCGTTGGCGCAGGTGTTCAACGCGTTGGTGAATGGTCTGGTGGGGGGCAAGCAGGTGGCTGCCGACGGCAATCAGCTGACGACGATCGCCGGCTTGATCGGGCAGAGTGGTCCGGCGGTGCTGCTTTCGGTGCTGTCGGTGATGGCCGAGATTTCGATCGTCCTGGCGATCATGCTGGCGCCCTTGTTCCTGATGTTCCTGCTGTTTCAGCAGACATCGGCGATGTTCTGGACCTGGGTCAAGTTCCTGCTGGGAACCATGGTTTCACTGGCGGTGATCACGCTGGTGGGCAGCATCGTGCTGGACATGATGATGCGTTACGGCGCTTCGGTGGTGGTGGCCTTTTTTGTGAACGGTGCAATGGGAGCGGCCGGTGTCGGAGGCGGCTTTGACATCGGGGGCAGCGTGGTGCAGCTCGGGGCGTTGGGCGCGTTGTCTACCGCGCTGCTGACCATGGTGCCGCCGCTGATCATGCAGTTCTTCAATTCCGGGGCTTCGTTCGCGGCGAGTGCCATGTCAGGCGCAATGGGTGGCGGCGGCGCGGCGGGTGGCATGGCGGGTTTGATGAAGTCCGCATCGGCTGGTGGCGGAGGTAGTGCTTCTGGCGGTGGGGCACTGCAAGGTGGTGGGGCTGGAGGCAGCCTGGGATACGACGTCGGCGCCGGTGCTGCTGGTGGTGGTGGGGCTACCGGTGGACAGGCCGGATCTACGGTCATGAATCGGGATCTCCAACAGCACTCTGCAAGGGTGCTTGGCGACCAAAACGGTGGCTCTGTTCAAACGGCTGGCGGAGGCAATGTGCTGGGGAGCAGAGGGATCGCAGCCGCCCAGTCCGCAGACAACCCCAACGTTGCCGCCATTCAGCAGAAGCAGACCGATCTGGGTCACGCAAGTGAGCTTCGCCTGAACCCGAAAACCGGAATTTACGAGTCAGCGGATACGCAGCGACAGATGGCGGCCAACCCAACACTGGGGAGTGGCGGATCCCTGCCGGTGACTGGTTCGGACCGCCGCGTCTCGTCGGCAGCCGTCGCCAGCGAAGCGGGCTCGTCGTCGAGCGCCGGTGCGAACACGGTTGGGGCCTCAACACCGTCTCAGTCCGCAAGTGGGGGCGGAACAGCAACCCACATGGCTGACGCCAAGGGAGCAGGAACTGCTGCCGCAGGCGCCCGAAGCAGGCCAGTGACGCTTCCTTATGGCGAGGGACGTGTGCCAAGCCCTGTGCGTCAAGTGTGAAGACATCGATCGTGAATCCAGTTCCAACATCAATATGTATCCACAAGAAATGAAAAAACATTCCATCCACCTGTGGAGGGCAGGCACAGGACTCGTTCTGATTGCTTTGCTGCAGGCCTGCGCAGCCCCCAAAGCCACCGACATTTCCGACAACTGGAAACCGGTGAACTCGCTGGCCGCCAAACCGCAGGAAATCCCCCTGAAGGAAGAGGCCGAGCTGCCCAAGTTCCAGATGTTGCCGACTGACGCAACCCTTCGGCACATGCTGGAGCGTTGGGCCAAGGAAAACGGTGGTGCGCTGGACTGGCAGTACCCGAGCGACCTGACCTTGGTGACTGGTCTGGACAGCATCAAGGACAGCAACCTGCAACGCGCACTGAACTCGGTGCGCAAGACCTACGCGGCGCAGAAGCTGCGCATCCAGGTGTCGGCGAACAAGACCATGCTGGTCACGAAGATGCCCTGAGCGTTCACCAAAGTCGACGAACCCCACTCAAGAACACAAGGGATTTATGGCGTTGTTCAAGCGCGAGGTCTCCGAGGCCTCGCAAGAGATTCTCAAGAAGTCGATGGACTTCGAGTCGAACGTGATTTCGATGGTCAAGCGCAGCGAGCGCCGCGCATGGATCGTGGCGATCTGCGCGTTGGTGCTGTCGCTGATGATGGGTGGCGCGATCGCCTACATGCTGCCGCTCAAGGAGAAGGTTCCTTACTTGGTGACGGTCGATCTCAAGCGCAGCACCAGCACGATCTCCCCGCTGAGGGACAACGTCGCAGCGACGGGCATCTACGCCAGCGAAGCGCTCAACCGCAGCCATGTGGCGCGCTTCGTCCAGGCGCGTGAAGGGTACGACTACGACACGATCAACGAGTACGACTGGGAGTACGTGGCGTCGATGTCCAATGACCAGGTCAAGGGGCTGTTCGTCAAGCAGTTCGACGGCACCCCCAACAGTCCGGAGAAGAAGTGGGGGCGCAACAACGCCATCCGCATCAAGGTCAACAGCATCGTGTTCAACGGTCTGGACGAAGAACGTGGCGCGATTCCCACCGGCGCCACGGTGCGCTTCGAGAAGTGGCGTTTCGACAAGACGACCGGCAAGAGCGACTACCTCAGCAGCCACGTCGCCACGGTCCGCTACGAATACAAGACCAACCTGAAGATGAGCGACAACCTGCGCCTGCGCAATCCGCTGGGTTTCCAGGTGACTGCCTTCCGGGTGGACGACGAGTTCAATGCGCCGGTGTTCAAGGCCACCAACAAGGATGTGGGTGTGCCGCTGTTGAACGAGGAAGAGGGCGTGACACACCGCGGGGCGGATGCCCCCGCCAACGCCGGGCCGGCGGCAGCAACTGCCGCACCCAGCCAGCCGGCAGGTTTGCCCGGTGCTCCCGCCACCCCTCACCAAGGCCAATGATCTGGTGACCCCATGAACAATCGATTGAGCAACAGGGAACAAGCAACGATGACAAGCATGAAACGAATCAGCGGCTCCTGGCGCGCGGTGGGATCGACGCTGGCGTTCGCGACGGCACTTTTGAGCACCGGCGCAATGGCGCAGGAAGTGCGGGAGATCCCCTACCGTCCAGACCAGGTGGTCCGGGTCAATACGGGTCTGGGCATCGCGACGCAGATCGAGATCAGTTCGCAGGAACAGATCAAGGACTTCGGCACCGGCTTCAGCGACGGCTGGGAACTGGTCCGTCGCGACAACATCTTCTATATACGCCCGAAGAATGTGGATGTGGACACCAACATGTACATCCGCACCAACATGCGTTCGTACCTGCTGGACCTGCGCGTGTCGGCGACCAAGTGGAAGACGCTGGAAGAAGCCAAGAACGCCGGCGTGTTCTACAAGATCCGCTTCGTGTATGGCAGCGAGGAACCGGACAAGGCGAGCCCGCTGGCCTCGGCCAATGCGGTGCTTTCGCCAACGGCCGCTGCGCTGAACTCGCAGAGCAACTACCACCTGAACTACGACTACTCGACCAACAGCGATGTGTCGACGATCGTGCCGACCCGGGTGTACGACAACGGCCAGTTCACCTACATCCATCTGCCCCCGATGGCGAACTTTCCCGCCGTGTTCGGTCGCAACGACCGCAACGGGGAAGAGTTTCTCGTGAACACCAAGAGCGAAAAGAACGTGATGGTGGTTCTGGGTGTCTATCCGTTTCTCGTGATGCGGCTGGGCAGTGACGTGGTTGGACTCAGGAGGAACAAATGAGCATGCAGTTTCCCAACGGCAACGGACAAGGCCCTGTGCTGTCCGACAACATGCCCAAGCTCTCGGCGGGTCTGACCCGCGGAGTGAACAAGACGGCCATTGCCTACATCGTGCTGGTGTCGATTGCGACCATCGGCATGACGCTCTGGGTGGCGAGCAATGCCTTCTCGGCCAACGACAAGAAGGACAAGCAGGTCTCCATGGAGGAGGTCACGGTGCCGAAGAAGCCGGAGTTGTTGCTGCCGCCGCCCGCGGAGCCAGCGCAACTGGTGGCCAAGAACAACATGCCGCCGCTGCCGACGGACATGCCCCCCATGCCTGAGGGCAGCACGGTCGAGAAGAAGGACGACCTGCAGCAGCGCCGCATGGCCAGCGAGAACAACCTGGTGGCCGCCAATGCCGACAAAGGCAAGAAGAACCAGTTGTTCGAAGACGAGTACTCGACAGTCAAGCGGGGCGCCGTGGAGGTCCTGGCCAATGCCGAGTTCGTGATGACCCGTGGCACCTTCATCCGCTGTGCGCTGGAGACCAAGATCGTGTCGACGCTGCCGGGCATGACGTCCTGCATCGTGACCGAACCGATCTATTCGGTGAACGGTCGCCGCCTGCTGATCGACAAGGGCTCCAAGGTCACGGGTGAATACAAGTACGTCGACGAGAACTACGACCGCGTTGGCGTCGTGTGGACCCGCGTGCTGACGACCACGGGCCTGGACGTGCGCATCGACAGCGCGGGCACCGACGCATTGGGCGGCGCCGGCATCCCGGGCCACTACGACGGTCACTGGGGCGAGCGCATCGGCGCCGCCATGCTGGTGAGCCTGCTGGCCGACGGCATCGATGCGGGTGCACAGAAGTTCGCCAACGACAACGACATCCGCGGCCGGACGACCGTCTCGGCGGCGGGCGGCGTGGGCGTGGTGACCATCGACCCGTGGGAATCACAGACGGCTGCAACGGCCAAGAAGGCGGCCACCGACATGCTGGCCCGCTCGGCCAACCGCAAGGCGACGGTGACGGTGCTCAACGGCACGGTGATCAACATCTTCGCGGCGCGCGACGTGGACTTTTCCAGCGTGATGCGCTGAGCAGGGTGGTGGCTTCGACATGACGGAACGGTCCGATGGCGAAACCATCGCAAACATCTCGACGGAGTTTCTGGAGTACCAGTACCACGTGCTGGGGATTACCCAGTTCCTGAACGATCCGCAGGTCACGGAAATCTGCATCAACCGTCCGGGCGAGGTGTTTCTGGAGACGGTCAAGGGCTGGCAGCGCATCGATGTGCCGGGGCTGACCTTTGACCGTGCGCGCCAGTTCTGCACGACGGTGGTCAATGAGAGCAAGACCGGGCAGCGCATCACGGCGGTCGACCCGGTGGTGTCGCTGACCTTTCCGACTGGCCAGCGTGCGCAGTTCGTGCTGCCGCCAGCGGTGCCGGCGGACCATGTGTCGATCACCATCCGCTTGCCGTCGCGCTACACCAAGTCGCTCAACCAGTACCAGGAAGACGGCTTCTTCGCCCAGATCCTGGACGACACGGGCGGCATCAGCACGATGGACGAAGAACTGCTGGCACTCAGGAAAGCCAAGGACTACCACGGCTTCTTCAGCAAGGCGGTGTTCTACAAGAAGAACATCGTGGTTTCCGGCGCCACCGGCAGCGGCAAGACCACGTTCATGAAATCGCTGGTCACGCACATTCCCGAAGACGAGCGGCTGATCACCATCGAAGACGCGCGCGAGCTGTTCATCGAGCAGCCCAACCGCGTGCACCTGATCTATTCGCGTGGCGGACAGGGCACGGCCAACGTGACGGCCAAGGGCTGCATGGAGGCTTGCCTGCGCATGAAGCCGGATCGCATCATCCTGGCCGAAATCCGGGGCGACGAATCGTTCTATTACATCCGCAACTGCGCGTCGGGCCACCCGGGCTCGATCACCAGTTGCCACGCCGGCAGCACCAGCCAGACCTGGGACCAGATGGCGCTGATGGTCAAGGCCTCGCCCGAAGGCGCGGGTCTGGACTTCAACGAAATCAAGCGGCTGCTGATGCTGACCATCGACGTGGTGGTGCACATCAAGGCCCATGCGGGTCAGCGCTACATCACCGGCATCGACTTCGACCCGCAGCGCAAACAGGCGCTGGAGTCATGACATTCAAGGAGGACATCGTGAAAATCAAAACAACATTGACCATCGGCCTGCTGGGCCTGTGCGCTGCCGCCGTGCAGGCCGCCACGCCCGCGCCTGCCACCGGGCTGACCCCCGTGGACATGCGCGGCCTCTGGTTCCTGAAGAACGAGCAGGGCGCCGCCAAATGTGCGGCATACCTGGGCCGCAAGCCGGTCGAGCCCGATCCGGGGGCGCTGGTGATCAGTGAGCGCCAGTTGCAGCTGTGGGCGGAAAACACCCAGACCACGATGTTCTTCGTGACCGACATCCAGGCACGCCGCGCCAACACCTGGCGCCTGCAGGCCCTGGTCGACGTGCCGCCGTACGAAAAACCCAAGGTGCTGGAGACCTATGTCTTCGAGCTGCGCCAGGACGAGCTGCTGTGGTCCAAGCGCCGCAACGACGACCAGTTGCCCGAGCAGGTGGACACCGAGGTGTTTGCCCGCTGCGGATACTGAACCGGTCAGACCGCAGGGGGACGAACCATGGAAAAATCAAAAATCTGGCGTAGCGTGACGGGCCTGGGGCTGTTGCTCGCGGTCTCCGCATGTTCGAACATGCCCCTGGACTTCCTGCGCCCGCAGGCACAGGGCCTGGAGACGCTGTCGCAGAAAGTGGGGCCCGAAGGTTCACCGCTGAGCTTCGCGTTCGAGTTCGACGACAAGGCCGATGCCGCCGACGGGGAGGTCGGGTCCGGCTACATCGTGGTCAGCCAGGACGGCAAGGAGCTGCAGGCCCTGCCGCATGCGTTTGAAATGCCCCGGGATCGCCTGGACCGCCGCGAGTGGCTGTCCTTCAAGGACTTCAACGGCGACGGCTTGATGGACTTCAAGGTCACGCGCATGTACGTGATGGATGGCAAGGTGTCGGTGGACAGCCTCTACCAGTTCGACGCCAAGACCGGCCGCTTTGCCCAGGTCGACGTGGTGTCCAACGCGGGGGAGATCCAGTCGACGGCGCCGAACTGCGTGTCGTTGAAGGTGGTCGCCGCATCGGGCACCACCAAGATGGAGAGCCACTGCTATGTCGCTGCGTCGGGCCGCTGGGTGCGCGGCAAACCGGAGAGCGTGCGCAAGACCCAGGTGGCCGAACGCGTGGACGCTGCATGCGAGGCCGGCAGCCCGGAGCTGATCGCCTGTCGCCGCGCCCGCATCGAACAGGACAAATCCCTGCTGACCCTGGTGCGTGACTACCGCAATGGCCGCATGCAGACCCTGCAGGCGGTGCATGGGAAGGACTACGCCCAGGCCTACGCGCGCAGTCAGGACCTGGACCACAGCAGCTGGCGCACCTACCGGGACGCGCGTTGCGCCTCGCAGTCGCGCGAGCAGTCGGTGCCGGTCAAGGATTTGCCCGCCGCCACCGAGCTGTGCCGCTACGAATGGTCGCGCGACCAGCTGCGCCGCTACAAGGACCAGATCGCCCGCCTGTCCGACGGCAAGGGCAAGGCACGGCAATGAGGCGTGCCGCCTGGCTGCTGGCTCTGGTGCTGCTGGTGGTGGCACTCGCGACCGGGACCTACCTCAGCACCTACCTGATGGCCTGGTGGCTGGACCTGCCGCTGCAGCAGCTTGGCTGGACGGATTACTGGCGCTACTGGTCGGCGTATGCCGATGCGCCCAGGTACGGCCGCGTGATCAAAAGCAGCGGAATGATCGGTTTTGCGGTGCCGGTGCTGCTGCTTGGCGGCCTGGCGCTGGTGCTGCTGATGCGCAAGAAGCCCAGCCTGTATGGCGAGGCCCGCTTCGCGACGCTGGGTGACCTGCGCAGCCGCAAGATGCTCAAGCCCGAAGACACCGCGCTGGTGGTGGGCAAGAAAGACGGGCAGTTCGTCTATTTCAATGGGCAGCAGTTCGCACTGCTGGCAGCGCCAACCCGTTCGGGCAAGGGCGTGGGCATCGTGATTCCCAACCTGCTGAGCTACCAGGGCTCGGTGGTGGTGCTCGACATCAAACAGGAAAACTTCGACCTCACCAGCGGCTTCCGTGCGCGCTACGGACAGTCGGTCTATCTGTTCAATCCGTTTGCCGAAGACCGGCGCACACACCGCTGGAACCCGCTGTCCTACGTGTCGCAGGACCCCAACTTCCGGGTCAGCGACGTGCAGAGCATCGCGGCCATGCTCTACCCGGTGTCGGACCTGCACAAGGACCCGTTCTGGGCCAACCAGGCGCAGAACGCCTTTGTCGCGTTCAGTTTGTACGCCTTCGAGCAGTCCGCCTACATGGCCGAGCAGTACGACGTGCCGTTCGAAGTGCCGACCATGGGCGGGCTGTACCGACTGGCCTCGGGCCGGCCGGGGCAGGAATTCAAGGCCTACCTGGGAGAGCTGGCCGCCTGGCCGCACCTGAGCCCCAGCGCGCGCACCGCGTTCTCGACCCTGCTCGGACAGGCCAACGAGACCTTCGCCAGCATCATGGGCACGTTCAAGGAACCGCTCAACCCCTGGCTCAACCCGGTGGTGGACGCGGCGACCAGCGCAGACGACTTCGATCTGCGCGATGTGCGCAAACGCAAGATGAGCATCTACGTCGCGATCCAGCCCAACAAGCTGGCCGAGAGCCGCCTGATCCTCAACCTTTTCTTCAGCCAGCTGATCAACCAGAACACGCGCGAACTGCCGCAGGCCAACCCGGACCTCAAGCACCAGTGCCTGTTGTTGATGGACGAGTTCACCAGCATCGGCCGCATCGACATCATTGCACACGCGGTGAGCTTCATGGCCGGCTACAACCTGCGCCTGATGCCCATCATCCAGAGCATGGCGCAGCTGGAGTCGACCTACGGCAAGGAAAACGCCCGCACCATCATGACCAACCACGCGTTGCGCATCATCTTTGCGCCGCGCGAGCAGCAGGACGCCAACGAGTACAGCGAGATGCTGGGCTACACCGGCGTGCGCAAGGACAGCGTGAGCCGCAGCCGCTCGCGCGAGAGCAGCGTCACGCGCAGCGAGAGCGAGGAGCGCCGGGCGCTGATGCTGCCGCAGGAACTCAAAGCCATGGGCGACGACAAACAGATCCTGCTGGTCGAGGGCATGGCGCATCCGGTGATGTCCGAGAAGATCCGCTACTTCCAGGACGCCATCTTCAAGGAGCGGCTGTTGCCCAAGGTCGACGTTCCGCCGCTGGTGCTGCCGTCGGACCGCCCCGCTGCGACAACCACCCGCGTGGCATCCGCGGTGGTGCCCCTGCGGCCCCAGGACCTGCCTGCCGATGTGCCCAGCGTGCAGCAGTCGCTGGAACGGCAGTTCGAGGTCCACCGCGAACGCACGCCGGATACCCCCATGGAATACACCGGCCTGGGCGGCGTCACCAGCGAGATCGACGCCGTGCTGGCGCAACTGGAGCGCTGAGTTGCGGCGGTGAGCCGTGCTTTCCCGCGAGGCTGACCGGTGTCGGTCGCGTAAGGTCGGGCGCCTAAAATCGCCGTCCCAGGGCTGGGCACTCCTTCGCGCCAGCCGATCTTCCGATTCCTATGACCCGCAAATATTTCGGTACCGACGGCATCCGCGGTACGGTTGGCCAGGCGCCGATCACGCCCGATTTCGTTCTCAAGCTGGCGCACGCCGTGGGCCGTGTGCTCAAGCGCACCGAGGAGCATCCGACGGTGCTGATCGGCAAGGACACGCGGATTTCCGGCTACATGCTGGAAAGCGCGCTGGAGTCTGGCTTCAACTCCGCGGGCGTGGATGTCGTGCTGCTCGGCCCGGTGCCGACACCGGCGGTGGCCTACCTGACCCGGGCGCAGCGCGCCAGTCTGGGCGTGGTGATCTCCGCCAGCCACAACCCGTTCGGCGACAACGGCATCAAGTTCTTCAGCGCCCAGGGCAACAAGCTCTCGGACGAGTGGGAGCAGGCGGTTGAGGCGGAGTTGGCGCTGGACCCGGTCTGGGCCGATTCGCGCAATCTGGGCAAGGCGCGGCGCATGGACGATGCGGCCGGGCGCTACATCGAGTTCTGCAAGAGCACCTTTCCGAACGACCTGACGCTCAAGGGCCTGAAGATCGTGGTCGACGCGGCCAATGGGGCGGCCTACCAGATCGCGCCCGCCGTGTTCCACGAGCTGGGTGCCGAAGTGGTGCGCATCGGCTGTTCGCCCGACGGCCTGAACATCAACGACGAGGTCGGTGCGACCCACCCGCAGGCGCTGGTCGCGGCCGTGCAGGTGACCGGGGCCGACTACGGTGTGGCGCTGGACGGGGACGCGGACCGGCTGCAGCTGGTCGACGCGGCTGGCCGGCTGTTCAATGGCGACGAACTGCTGTACCTGATCGCGGCCGACCGGATCGCCCGCGACGACGAGGTGCCCGGCGTGGTCGGTACGCTGATGACCAACATGGCGGTCGAGGTCGCCTTCAGGAAGAAGGGCGTCAAGTTCGTGCGCGCCAAGGTCGGTGACCGCTACGTGCTCGAAGAGCTGGAACGCCACGGCTGGATTCTCGGCGGTGAGGGGTCCGGCCACCTGCTGGTGCTGGACAAGCACACCACCGGCGACGGCCTGGTGTCCGCGCTGCAGGTGCTGCAGGCTTGTGCCGGCAGCGGAAAGACCATGGCGCAGCTGCTGGCCGAGGTGACCCTGTTTCCGCAGACGCTGATCAATGTGCGGCTGCAGCCGGGACAGGACTGGAAAGCCAACCAGCAGCTGGCCGACGAAACGACGGCGGTCGAGGCCGAGCTGGGCGAGACCGGCCGCGTGCTGATCCGGGCCAGCGGCACCGAACCGCTGTTGCGCGTGATGGTCGAGGCACGCGACCCCGATCAGGCCAGGGCCTGCGCCGAGCGGCTGGTCGCCGCGGTGAAGGCCGGCTGATGGCAGCCGCTTTCTCGGTCCGTCTGGCCGATTACAGACGCCCCTCCGACGCGGACGCGCTGGTGCGCTTGCTGGACGCCTATGCCAGCGATCCGGCCGGCGGCGGCGAGCCCCTGAGCGACTACGCCAAGGCCCATCTGGTGCCCGAACTGGCGGCCCGTCCGCAGGCCTTCAGCATCCTGGCCTTCGACGGCGAACAGGCGGTCGGGCTGGTGAACTGCATCGAGGGTTTTTCGACCTTCAAGTGCAAGCCGCTGGTCAATGTGCACGACGTGGCCGTGCTGGCCAGCCACCGCGGGCGTGGCATTGCCGAGGCGATGCTGGCCGAGGCCGAGCGCATCGCCGTGGAGCGCGGCGCGGTGAAGATGACGCTGGAAGTGCTCTCGGGCAATGCGCCGGCGGTCAAGCTCTACCGGCGCATCGGTTACGAGGGTTACCAACTGGACCCGGCGATGGGCACGGCCCAGTTCTTCCAGAAGTGGATTTAGGTCCACCCCCGCGCCGACTGCGGCGTCACCCCCTCAAGGGGGCGATGCTTGCGGCCCGGCGGAGCCGGTTCCAATGCATCCTGGCCTGAAGGCACTTCTCTTGTTGCTCAGTAGAGCAGGAACGGCTTTCTGGTTTCGGTCCAGGCCGCTTCGTCGGGTGCGGCGACCGCTTCCAGGTCGGCCGCGGTTGCGTTCATGTCGTCGACCCACTCGCGCAATGCCGGCCCGCCGTTGATCAGGTCGATGGCCAGGCGGTCGCTCTCGTATTCGTAGGGGAAGTCGCGCCAGAGCGGGTAGTCGAAGGCCTGTTCGCGCAGCGCCTTGAAGGCCAGGGCCTGCAGGCGCCAGGGCTGGAAGGCTGCGTGGTCGTAGTGCTGCGGGTCTTCGACGTGGATCTGCACGCCGGCGCAGAGCTTGCCCGCATGCTTGTGGAAGGTGGGCTCGAACCAGCATTCGCGCAGCCGGCAGCCGGCGAGCCATTGCGGCGCGATGCGGCGCATGTCGGCCAGCAGGCGGGTGGTGTCGATGTCGGGGGCGCCGAAGAGTTCGAGCGGGCGCGTGGTGCCACGGCCTTCGCTGAGCGTGGTGCCTTCGAGCATCACGGTGCCGGCGTAGGCCCGCGCCATCCAGAGGTTGGCGGCGTTGGGGCTGGGGTTGACCCAGGTTCTCTCCAGCGGCCAGCCGAAACCCGGCGCCGCGTCGGGCTGCCAGCCCTGCATGGTGATGACGCGGTACTCGACGTCCAGCTTGAGCCGGGCGATGAACCAGTGGCCGAGTTCGCCCATGGTCATGCCGTGGCGCATGGGCATGGGGCCGGCGCCCACGAAGCTCTCCCAGCCTTCGCGCAACAGGGTGCCTTCGACCGGCCGGCCGGCCGGGTTGGGGCGGTCCAGCACCCAGACGGCCTTGCCGTGCTTGGCCGCGGCTTCGAGCACGTAGCGCAGCGTGGTGATGAAGGTGTAGATGCGGCAGCCCAGGTCCTGCAGGTCGACCAGCAGCACGTCAAACGTGTCCATCATCGCGTCGGTCGGACGGCGGACTTCGCCGTACAGGCTGAACACCGGAATGCCCAGGCGCGGGTCGTGGAAGTCGGGCGACTCGACCATGTTGTCCTGCTTGTCTCCGCGCAGGCCGTGCTGCGGGCCGAAGGCGGCGCTGAGCTTCACGTCGGGCAGGGCGGCGATGGCGTCCAGCGAATGGGTCAGGTCGCGGGTGACCGAGGCCGGGTGGGCCAGCAGGGCAACGCGGCGGCCCGCCAGCGGCGCGCGCAGCGCGGGGTCTTCAAGGAAACGTTCGAGGCCGAATTTCATGCGGACACTGTGGAAAAGAGGATCAGGCCGGCGCCAACGAGCGGCCGGCCGGGTGGTGGAAGTCGGGGCGGTCGGCGTGCGGGTGTCGCAGCGCCCAGTAGCTCAGTGGGCCGCCGGTGGTTTCGAGGACGGCGGTGAGGCCGACACGGCCGGGCGCCGCAGGCAACAGCGCGCGGGGTATCCAGGCGCGCAGCTGCAAAGCGTCTGTCGTGGTCTGGACCTCTATCGACGGCCCGATGGCCGGCGGGGTGTCGTCGGCGACACGCTCGCGCTCGGCGGCGAAACGGTAGACCGCCCACTGGCCCGACGGCGAGAAATTGAATTCGCGGTAGCCCGGGCCGTCACCGTCCTGCACGAAGGCTTCGAAGCAGGTGTGGCGCCATAGACCATCGGCGGGGCCGGGTGTCTGGGGCACCGGAACGGCCAGCGTGCCAACCAGTCCTTCGACCAGGTAGTGCAGCCACCAGCCTGGTTCGGCCGCACCGTCGACGATCTGTACACCGGCGCGGATGGAAAGACCACCGGGTCCCGGAGCGGCCGGATGAGCCTGCAATGCCAGGAGGCTGGCGGGCTCGGCAGGAACAGGGGAATCCGGCATCAGGGCTGGTAGCACTTGCCGGCAGGGTCGACATCGATGCGGATCAGCTCGTTGCCGCCCGCCGACCAGAAGTTGCCACTGGTGAAGGTCAGACAGCCCTCGCCGCGGTAGAGCGCGATGCCGCGGCGCGCATCGTTGCCGAGGTAGAACGGAATCCAGCGCTTGGCGGTTTCGCTGCCGTACATGCCGTCGTAGGGGCCGATCAGCTTCACCACCTGCTGCAGCTCCATGCCGACCTTCAGCCTGGCGAAGCGGCTGTCGGGCGCGGGCGTGCCGCTGATCTCGCCTTCGGTCTTGCCGTCGGCCGAGCGCACGGTGCGCACCTCGTTGCCCGACGCGGCCTTCGGCACGGCCGGCGCTTTTTCTTCCAGCGAGGTGCTGGCGCAGCCGGCGAAGCTCGCGGCCAGCACCAGCGCGGCGGCAAGCAGAACAGGCTTGTGAGCGGACATGACGGACTCCTTGATCGCCGTGAGACGGTGCCGCCGATTGTAGTGAGCGGGGTTGGAGGTCTTAGGGCGTGGCCGCGGGGCCGAAGCGGTGCTGCGAACGGTTCACGAAGGCCACCAGCGACAGCATCACCGGCACCTCGACCAGCACGCCGACCACGGTCGCCAGCGCGGCGCCCGAGTGCAGGCCGAACAGCGAGATCGCGACCGCCACGGCGAGCTCGAAGAAGTTCGAGGCGCCGATCAGGCAGGCCGGGCCGGCGATGTTGTGCGGCAAGCGCAGCCAGCGCGCACCGAGGTAGGTAAGAGCGAAGACGCCGTAGGTCTGGACCAGCAGCGGGATCGCGATCAGCACGATCACCATCGGTTGCGCGAGGATGGTTTCCGCCTGGAAGCCGAACAGCAGCACGACGGTGGCGATCAGGCCGACCACCGACCAGGGCTTGAGCCGGCCGACGAAGGCGGCCACCGATGCCGCGCCGCCCCGGGCCAGCAGCGCCTGCCGCGTCAGGACACCCGCCACCAGCGGCAGCACGACGTACAGCGTGGTCGACAGCAGCAGGGTCTGCCAGGGCACGGTCAGGTCGGTCACGCCCAGCAGGAAGGCCGCGATGGGCGCGAAGGCGACGACCATGATGAGGTCGTTGAGCGAGACCTGCACCAGGGTGTAGTTCGGGTCGCCCTTCATCAGCTGGCTCCAGACGAACACCATCGCGGTGCAGGGCGCCACGCCCAGCAGGATCATGCCGGCGATGTAGTCGCTGGCCGACTGCGGATCGACCCAGCCGGCGAAGACGTGGCGGAAGAACAGCACGCCCAGCGCCGCCATGGTGAAGGGCTTGACCAGCCAGTTGATGGCCAGGGTGAGCAGCAGGCCCCTGGGCCGCTTGCCGACGTCGCGCACGGCGGCGAAGTCGATCTGGATCATCATCGGATAGATCATCACCCAGATCAGCACGGCGACCACGAGGTTGACGTGGGCGAGCTCGAGCGCGGCGATGGCGGCGAAGGTGGTCGGCGTGAGCAGACCCAGGCCCACACCCGCGAGGATGCCCAGACCGACCCAGACGGTGAGATAGCGTTCAAAGAGTCCCATGGGTGTGTTCTCAGCCTTGTTGCACCAGGTCCCGGGCCGTCTGCTGCAGCCGCAGCCGGTCGACACCTTCCAGCGGCAGGTTCACCAGCAACTCGATGCGCCGGCGGATCGCCAGCAGCGTGAGCCGGAACGCGTCGAGCCGTTCGGCTTCTGTGCCGGTGGCGTTGGAAGGATCGGGGTAGCCCCAGTGCGCGGTGGCCGGATGGCCGGGCCAGAACGGGCAGGCTTCACCCGCCGCGTTGTCGCAGACGGTGATCACCAGATCCATGTGCGGCGCGTCGGGCTGGGCGAACACGTCCCAGCTCTTGCTCGACAGGCCTTGTGTGTCGATGCCGGCGTCCTGCAGGGCGCGCAGCGCCAGCGGGTTGGGTTGCTGGTTCTCGCGCGGGCTGCTGCCGGCGGAGAAACCGCGGAAGCGCTGCACGCCGTCCTTGTGGCCCAGGTGGTTGAGCAGGGCCTCGGACAGGATGGAACGGGCGGAGTTGTGCGTGCAGAGGAACAGCACGTTGAGGGTGTCTGGCATGGGTGTGTTCAGTGAAGAGGTTGGTCGGGTTCGGGCAGCACGACGACGGGCGAGAAGCCGCCGCCCTCGGTGCGGAAATTGGTGGTCTGGCCGGTCCAGGTGCGGGCGGCCAGCAGCTGTACCTGGCCGCGGTAGCTGTAGGCGCGCAGGTCGAGCTTGAGGCGCGCGGTCTGTTCGCCGACGCGCACCAGGCGCTCGCTGGGTGGCACGGTGGTCTGCGCCACGTAGTCGCCGGCCAGGATTTCTTCCCAGACCCGGCGCGTGAGCTTGTCGCCGCGGTAGGTGGCACGGGCACCGAAGCCGGCGGCGGGCTTGAAGAACAGCGTGCGGCGTTGGGCCCAGAGGGTGTCGGCAATCTCTGGTGTGACGCGCCGGGTGGTCGGGACCACGCGGCGCAGGACGTCCCGGTCCGCCTCCGTCACGCCCCAGGCCGCGAGCTGCGCGTCGTCGGACAGCGCGATCAGGTTGTGCTTGTGGGCATGGAGCGCGTGGGTGCGCGGGTGCGGCGTGAGCACCACCGCGCCGGCTTCGTGGGCCAGGCGCAGTGCGGTGTGCGCTTCGTCCTGCAGGTAGAAATCGGTCAGGCGGTTGTAGACCATGTCGACCGGCTGTTCCGGCCACGCGGGATGCCAGAGCGCGCCGTCGCGCCATTGCAACTCGCCCGGATCGGCCACGACGGCCTGCAGCCCGTGGGCCGCGAACAGGGCGCGGGCCAGTTCGAATTCGGGCGCCAGGTACTGCGCCTGCGGTGCGTCGTCGACGATCAGCACATTGCGCCAGGGCGCCAGGCCCCGTTGCGCGGTCCACTCGGCGCGGAACATCGCCACGAACACCTCGTCGAGCGTCTTGAGCTGGTCCTGCGGATCGAACAGCAGCGGGAACGACGCACAGCAGGCGCGATGGGCACGGGCCAGGGCGGCATTGAGGAAAGCGCCGCCGGCGTTGCTGTTGATCTCGATCAGGCGTGGACCGTCATCGCCGAGGTGAAAGTCGATGCCCATGAACACGCCGGCCGGACCGTGGTCGAGACGGGCAATCTCCGGCGCGCGCGCCAGCGCCTGCTGCCGCCAGGCGGGCAGGGCGACGACGCGCTCGATGGCAGCGACCGCCCGGGTGATCTGCGTCTGCACACCGGGGTCGAGGAACACCGCCGATCTCGAGAACAGGTGCGGGTGGGTCTGCGCCAGGCGCTCGGTCAGGCCGGCCAGCGCGGGCGAGGTCTCCAGCTGCTCTCGCAGGCGCGGTGTTTCCAGCGTCTGGCAGGCGCAACCGAGGTTGAGGGTCTCCGCGAGGTTCATGCCTGGTCTCCGCAGTCGACGCAGCCGGTGGGCGTGACCTCGCAGGCCTGGCCGCCGCAGCAGTGTTCGGTCAGGTAGCCGAGCAGGGCGCTCATGCGGTCGAAGTGCGCGCGGTAGATCAGGCGGCGGCCCTGCGGCTCCGCGCTGACCAGATCGGCGTGCACCAGCTCCTTGAGGTGGAACGACAGCGAACTCGGCGCCACGTCCAGCCGCTCGGCGATCGCCCCCGGCGTCATGCCGGCCGGCCCGGCGACCACCAATTCCCGAAACGCCCGCAGGCGCACCGCCTGCGACAGGGCCGTGAGCGCACGCAGGGTCTGCTGTTCGAGGGGGGTAATGGTTTCCATATTTCAATGATAGTCGAAATATGGAATCGATAAAAAAATGTTGGCCGGAAAGACCGCTGCGCGGCTGGCACAGCGGACGCAGGGCGTGTGCTCGGCCTCAGGGGGGGGTGGCTTGGCGCGCCACCCGACCGGGCGCAGGCGTGGCGGTGCCTCCGATCAGGTCGCGGGCACGGTGGCACGCGACCCGCAGTCGATGCCCTCCCGCATGGCGGTCCATTTGTGGTCGCTCGCGGCCGAGGCCAGCACCCGCTCGATGAACCGCACCCCGCGGGCACCGGCTTCGATGCGCGGGTAGTCCGCCGCCAACGGGTCGGCGGCCACGCCCTGCAGGCGCGCGCGGATGTCGGCGGCCACGCCCAGGTAGACGTTGGCAAAGGCCTCGATGAAGCCCTCGGGGTGGCCGGCGGGCAGGCGCGAGGCGCGCACGGCGGCTTCGCACAGGCCAGCCGAGGCGCGGGTCAGGGTGCGCGGCGGGCCGTCCAGCGGCAGGTGCAGCAGCTGGTTGGGGTTCTCCTGGCACCAGACCAGGCTGCCGGTGGTGCCGCTCACGCGCAGGCGCAGGTCGTTCTCGCTGCCGGAGCAGATCTGCGAGGCGATCAGCACACCGCGCGCGCCGCCCGCGAGGCGCAGCAGCAGGTTGGCGTCGTCGTCGAGCGTGCGGCCCGCGCCCATGGCGCTGAGGTCGGCGCAGAGCGCTTCGATTTCCAGCCCGGTCACGGTGGTGAGCAGGTTTTCGGCGTGCGAGCCGATGTCGCCCATGGCGCCTGCGGCGCCGCTGAGCGCCGGGTCCACGCGCCAGGCCGCCTGCTTGCTGCCACTGGCTTCCACGGCCGTGGCCAGCCAGCCCTGGTGGTACTCGACCACCACCTTGCGCACCGTGCCGATGGCGCCGCTTTGCACCATGTGGCGCATCTGGCGCACCAGCGGGTAGCCGGTGTAGTTGTAGGTCACGCCGAACACCGTGCCCTGCCGGTTGACGGCGGCCACCAGTTCCTGGGCCTGCGCGCTGGTGTGCACCAGCGGCTTGTCGCACACCACATGGAAACCCGCCTCCACGAAGGCCAGGGCCACGGGGTGGTGCAGGTGGTTGGGCGTGACGATGGAGACGAAGTCGATGCGCTCTTCGGGCGGGCGGCGCAGCTCGTCGGCCAGCAGGTCCTGCCAGCGGCCGTGGTTGCGGTCGTCGGCCAGGAAGAGGTCGCGGCCCGAAGCCCGCGCCTTGTCGGGGCTGCTGGAGAGCGCGCCGGCCACCAGTTCGATCTGGCCGTCCAGCGCGGCGGCCTGGCGGTGCACGGCGCCGATGAAGGCGTCGCGGCCGCCGCCCACCATGGCGTAGCGCAGGCGGCGTGGTGTGTGGGCAAAGCTCATGGGGCTTGCTGGTCTTTGGCGAACACGGCGTCGAACGCGCCGGCCGCCGGTTTGAAATCCAGGCGCTTGCAGAAGGCCGCGCTCTCGGTGGCGCCGTGCTCGCGGTCCATGCGGCTGTCTTCCCACTCGACGCTCAGCGGGCCCTGGTAGCCCACGTCGTTGAGGGCGACGATGATGGATTCGAAATCGATCATGCCGCGGCCCACGCTGCGGAAGTCCCAGCTGCGGCGGGCGTCACCAAAGCTGGTGTGGCCGCCGAAGGTGCCCACGGTGCCGTCGCCCTTGCCCCACCAGGCGTCTTTCATGTGGGCGTTGAAGATGCGCGGGCCGAAGCTGCGGATGAAGCGGATGTAGTCCACCCCCTGGTAGGCCAGGTGGCTGGGGTCGAAGTTGAAGCCGAAACGGCGGTGCTGGTTCACCGCGGCCAGCGCGCGCTCGCTGGTGGCGATGTCGAACGCGATCTCGGTGGGGTGCACCTCCAGCGCGAAATTGACGTCCACCGAGTCGAAGACGTCGAGGATGGGCGTGAAGCGCGCGCCGAAGTCGGCAAAGCCTTTGTCCCAGTAGGCCTGGCTGGTGGGCGGGAAGGCGTAGATGGAATGCCAGATGGACGAGCCGGTGAAGCCGGTGACGGTCTTCACGCCGAATTTTTGGGCCGCCCGGGCGGTGTCCTGCAGCTCGGCGGCGGCGCGCCGACGCACGCCCTCCGGGTCACCGTCGCCCCACACGTGCGAGGGCAGGATGGATTGGTGGCGCTCATCGATCAGGTCGCACACCGCCTGGCCCACCAGGTGGTTGCCGATGGCCAGGCACCGCAGGCCGTGGCTGGCGAGCAGGGCGTGTTTGTCTTGCACGTAGGTGGCGGAGGCCAGGGCCTCCTGCACGTTGAAATGGTCGCCCCAGCAGGCGAGCTCCAGGCCGTCGTAGCCCATGCATTTGGCCATGGGGGCCAGCTCGGCCAGGGGCAGGTCGGCCCACTGGCCGGTGAACAAGGTGACAGGTCTTGCCATGGAGAGGCTCCGGAGATGAGAGGGGTGGCCTGTGGCGGAACGCCGTTGAGGTCAGCGCGGCTGGCGCTGGTTCAACGGGGGCCACAGGCCGGGGGCGGGTGGGGTCATCCACCCGGGGCCTCAGAACGGGGAGTTGGGGAAGTAGAAATTCCGCGCCGTGTCCTTGGTGATCAGCACCGACGGGATGATGGTGTTGGCGGGCAGCTTGGCGCCTTTCAGGCGGGCTTCGGCCGTCATCTTCACCGCGTCGTAGATGAACTTGGGCGAGTAGGACACGTTGGCCTGGATGCGCGGGTCGCTGCCGTCCATCAGGGTCTTGATGGAACCCTTGGCGCCGGCACCGCCGAACACCAGCTTGATGTCGGTGCGCTTGGCCTGGTCGATGGCCTTGAGCACGCCCACCGACATGTCGTCGTCGGCGGCCCAGACGGCGTCGATCTGCGGGAAGCGGGTCAGGTAGTCCTGCATGACCTTGAACGCATCGTCGCGGTTCCAGTTGCCGTACTTGGCGTCCAGCACCTTGATGCCGGGGAAGGCTTTCAGGCCGGCGTTGAAGGCGTCGTTGCGTTCGTTGTCCACGTTGGAGGCGATGCCGCGCAGCACCACCACATTGCCCTTGCCGCCCAGCGCCTTGCCGATGTAGGCGGCCGGCACTTCGCCAAACGTGGTGTTGTTGGGGGCCACGTAGGCGTCTTGCGCGCTGGTGTCGGTCAGGCCGCGATCCACCACGGTCACGTACACGCCTTTGCCCTTGAGCTGGGCCACGGGCTTGGTCAGGGCGGCCGATTCGAAGGGCAGCACCACCAGGGCGTTGATCTTGTTCACGGTCAGCAGGTCCTGCAGCTGGTTGGCCTGTTCGGGCGAACCGCTGGCGGTCTTCACGATCACTTCCAGGCCGGGGTTGGCTTTCTCCAGCTCGGCCTTGGCCTGGTTGGCCCAGAACACCACGCCCGCCATGAAGCTGTGCGTGGCGGCCGGGATGGACACCCCGAGCACCACCTTGTTCTGCGCGAAGCTGGGGGTGGCGCCGAGAGCGGCCATGGCCACGGCGGTCAGTGCGAGTCTGCGTGTGATGGTTGTCATTTCAGTTGTCTCCTGGGTGCAGGTGGAAAAAACAGCGTTGTGCTGTGGTGGAAAAATTTATCTTTTTGATCGCTGCATGAAAGCGACCGCGATGATCACGAAGCCTTGGACGGCCGCGTTGAGGTACACGCTGATGATGCTGGTGAGGTTCAGGATGTTGCTGATGACCGAGAGCAGCACGGCGCCCACCACCGTGCCGGTGATGGTGCCCGCGCCGCCCTTGAGCGCGGTGCCGCCCACGATCACGGCGGCAATGGCTTCCAGCTCCCACAGCAGGCCGGTGGTGGGCGAGGCCGAGCCCAGGCGCGGCACATAGAGCAGGGTGGCGATGCCCACGCACACGCCCAGCAGCACATAGGTCAGCACCTTCACCCGGTCCACGTCCACGGCGGCGTAACGCGCCACCTGTTCGTTGGAGCCGATGGCCTGCACATAGCGGCCGAAGGTGGTGCGGTTCAGGATCACGCTGCCCAGCAGCGCCACGGCCAGGAACACCCACACGGGGATGGGAATGCCGGCCACGCTGCCGTAGTACACCGGGCTGTAGACGTCGGTCAGCTCGTTGTCCAGCGTGATGGCGCCGCCGTTGGAGAAGTAGGTGAGGTAGGCGCGGAAGATGCCCAGCGTGCCGAGCGTCACGATGAAGGGCTCGATGCGCCCCTTGGTGATCAAGAGGCCGTGCGCCAGGCCAAACGCGGCGCCCAGCACCAGCGCCAGCGCCATGCCCATCACCACGGTGCCCACGGGCGAACCCAGCACGGGACCGAGCTGGTTCATGGCCAGGATCACGCTGCCCGCGATCAGCGCGGCCATGGAGCCCACCGACAGGTCGATGCCGCCCGAGACGATGACGAAACACATGCCCACGGCAATGATGCCGATGAAGGCCGTGCGCGTGAGCACGTTGGTGATGTTGTCCAGCGTGGCGAAGTTGCTGTTGAGCAGCGTGCCCACCACGCACAGCACCACCAGGCCGATCACCGGGCCCATGCCCTGCAGCTTGGCAAGCCACTGGCCGGCTTGGCCGGTCGTGGCCGTTTCAGTGGGTTCCTGTGGCATGGGCGATGAGCTCCTCTTCGGTGAGTTGTCGGGATTCCAGAACGGTCTGCAGCCGGCCCGCGCGCATCACCGCCACGCGGTGGCACAGGCCAATGAGTTCCATGAGTTCGCTGGACACGATGACCACGGCCAGGCCCTGGCTGGCCAGCTTCTGGATCAGCAGATAGATGTCGCGTTTGGCGCCCACGTCCACGCCGCGCGTGGGTTCGTCCAGCACCACGACCTTGGGGCCCGGGTGCAGCACCTTGGCCAGCGCCACCTTCTGCTGGTTGCCGCCCGACAGGCTGGACGCCTTGATGTGCAGGCTGCCGGTGCGGATGCCGAATTCGTCCACCGCGCGGGCCAGCGCCTGGTGTTCCTGCGCGGGTTGCAGCAGGGGCGTGGCGTAACGCTCCAGCGCCATGAGCGTGAGGTTCTCGCGCAGGCCGAAGTTGACGTGCAGGCCCTTGCCCTTGCGGTCTTCGCTCAGGTAGGTCAGGCCCAGGCGCACGGCGTCGCGCGGGTGGCGGATGGTTTGCACGCGGCCTTGCAGCTCGACGGTGCCGGCGCTGCAGGCGCGCAGGCCCATGATGCCTTCGAAGAGTTCGGTGCGGCCCGCGCCCACCAGGCCGGCAAAGCCCAGGATCTCGCCGGGGCACACTTCAAAGCTCACGTCCGTCGCCCAGCCCGGCACGCTCAGGCCTTGCACGCGCAGCGCCGGTGTGGCGGCGGCGGGCGGCGTGGCCTTGGGCGGGTAGAGGTCGGCCAGTTCGCGGCCCACCATCAGGTTGGCCATCTGCTGGCGCGTGAGGCTGGCCGTGGGCTGCTGGGCCACGCAGCGGCCGTCGCGCATCACCACCACCTGGTCGGTCATGCGCTCCACCTCGTCCAGCTTGTGCGAGATGTAGACCAGGGTCACGCCCTCGCTTTTGAGCTGGCGCATCAGGCCGAACAGGCGCTCGGTCTCGGTGGGCGTGAGCGTGGCCGTGGGCTCGTCCATGATGAGCAGGCGCGCCTTGCGCAAGAGCGCCCGCGCAATTTCCACCAGCTGCTTCTCGGCCACGATCAGGTCTTTGACCCGCGTGTTCACGTCGGCCGTGAGGCCCACCTGCGCGATGGCCTGCTGGGCCTCGGCGCGCATGGTCTCTTCATCCAGCCACAGGCCGCCCCAGCCGCGTTTCTTTTCGTGGCCCAGGAACAGGTTCTGCGCGATCGTCAGGTCTTCGGCCAGGCTGAACTCCTGGTGGATCAGCACGATGCCCTGGGCCTCGGCGTCGCGGGAACTGGCGAACGCCCGGGGCTGGCCGTTGAGCAGCACGGCGCCGCCGCTGGCCTGTTCAAACCCGGCCAGGATCTTCATCAGCGTGGACTTGCCCGCGCCGTTTTCGCCCAGCAGGCCCAGCACCTGGCCCGTGGGCACGGCGAAGTCCACGCCGTGCAGCACCTGCACCGGGCCGAAGGACTTGGTGGTGCCGCGGAATTCGACCTGCATGGCGTGCGGGTTCATGCGCTGACCCTCCGGTGCTTCAAAGTCTCCTGCATGGCCAGCACGCCGGCGCCCACCACGCCCGCGCGTTCGGCCAGCGGCGTGTACTGGATCTCCAGGTGCCGCGTGGACAGGGCCAGCGAGCGCTGGTACACGCTTTGCCGCACCGAGGCCAGCAACTGCGGCCCCGTGCGCGTGAGCCCGCCGCCAATGAACACGTGCGAGGGGTTGAAGAAGTTCACCACCGAGGCCAGCATCTGCCCGATGCGGTTGCCCGATTCCTGGATGATGCGGTTGGCCGCCGCGTCGCCGTTGCGGCTGGCCTGGCCCACCAGCTCGGGGGTGATCACGCCGTTGGCTTCCAGCGAGGCGGCCAGCAAGGGGCTTTCGCCCGAGGTGGCGGCTTCGGTGGCGGAGCGCACGATGGCCGGGGCGGCCGCCATCACCTCCACACAGCCCAGCTTGCCGCAGTGGCAGCGCGGGCCGTCCACGTCCACGCAGATATGGCCCACATCGCCGGCCGAGCCGTTGGCGCCGCGGTAGACCTCGCCGTGGCAGACGATGCCGCAGCCGATGCCGGTGCCGACCTTGATGACCAGGAAGTTCTGCAGCCCGCCCTGCAGGCGCCACAGTTCGCCCAGCGCCATCAGGTTCACGTCGTTGTCCACGAACACCGGCGCGCTGTACTCCTCGCGCAGGTAGTCGCGGATCGAGAAGCTGTCCCACTCGGGCATCAGCGGCGGGTTGACCAGCTGGGCGCTTTCAAAGTCCACCGGGCCGGGCACGCCCAGGCCGATGGCGATGACCTGCTTGGGCGTCACGCCGCACTGGGTAAGCAGCTGGCGCATCAGCACGCGCAGGCGGGCCAGCACCACGCCGGGGCCGGTGCGCACGTCGGCGGTTTCGGTGTGGCGGGCCAGCACGGTCAGGTCCGGGCGCAGCACGGCCACGTCCAGGCTGGTGGCGCCCAGGTCCACGCCCACCAGCACGCCCAGGCCGGGGCTGAGCTTGATGGTCTCGGGCCGGCGCCCGCCGGTGGAGCCACGCAGGCCGCTCTCTTCCAGCAGGCCCGCGTCCAGCAGGCCGGTGATCAGGTTGTTGGTCTTGCTTTTGGAGAACGCCAGGCGCTCGGCCAGCGCCAGGCGCGAGCTGTCTTCAGACCAGAAGATGGTCTGCAGCAAGGTCGTCTCGTTCAGCGACAGGTTGTCCCAGGGTGCCAAAGTCTGTCTCCTGCATTGTTGTGTGTCACCGCCTGGCCCAAGGGGGTGCGTGCGGATCGTAGGCGTGCGTCTTCCGCCATACAAGATCGAACTTAGGACAAATTCAGGTCAAAGTCGAGACGTTCCAGACCATGGAAAGCGTTCGGAAACGGCAAAGCCGGCCCCAACAGGGACCGGCAGACCGGGCATGACCCGTCGGGGGTCAATAAACCGATGGGATCAGGATCTCGTCCGGCACTGCCTGGCGCTTGTAGTCCTCGTGCCGCTCGCGCGGCGGCAGCACGATGGCCGGGCGCTCGATCTCGTGGTATGGCATCTGCTCCAGCAGGTGGTGGATGCAGTTCAGGCGCGCCTTCTTCTTGTCGTCGGCCTGCACCACCCACCAGGGCGACTCGGGAATGTGCGTGCGCTCGAGCATCACTTCCTTGGCCTTGGTGTATAGCTCCCAGCGGCGGCGCGATTCGAGGTCCATCGGGCTGAGCTTCCACTGCTTGAGCGGGTCGTGGATGCGGCCCATGAAGCGCATGTGCTGCTCCTCGTCCGAGATCGAGAACCAGTACTTGATGAGCTGGATGCCGTTGCGCACCAGCATCTTCTCGAACTCGGGCACGTCGCGGAAGAAGGCCTCGTACTGCTCGTCGCTGCAGAAGCCCATCACCTTCTCGACGCCGGCGCGGTTGTACCAGCTGCGGTCCAGCAGCACGATCTCGCCGCCGGCCGGCAGGTGCGTCACGTAGCGCTGGAAGTACCACTGGGTGCGCTCGCGGTCGTTGGGCGCGGGCAGGGCGACCACGCGGCAGACCCGCGGGTTCAGCCGCTGGGTGATGCGCTTGATCACGCCGCCCTTGCCGGCCGCATCACGCCCCTCGAAGATGATCACGACCTTGTGCCCGGTCGCGACCACCCAGTCCTGCAGCTTCACCAGCTCGCCCTGCAGCCGGAACAGCTCGCGGAAATAGCCGATCCGGCTGGAGGCGCTGGTCTGGGGACGCGCCGCGTCCTCGCCCAGCCGGTCCTCCATCTCCAGCTCGAACTCCTCGTCCAGCGAGTCCAGCAGGTCTTCACGCAGTTGCGCAATCTGCTGCTCGGTGTGCTGCGGAGCGGTGGTGTGCGTGCGGTCGTCCACGTCAGCTCCCGATCACGCCGCCGTCGTTCTTGGTGATCACGATGGTGGCCGAGCGCGGGCGCTTGCCGGCGCCGTAACCGGCGTTGGCGGGCCACTGGCTCTGGTACTTGCCAGGGTCGGTCACATCGGCCATCTTGGTGTTTTCGCCCGGGTGCTGGATGTTGATGAACACCGCACGGCCGTCGGCGGTTTCGCACCAGCCGGTGATCTCGCAACCCTTGGGGCCGACCAGGAAGCGCGCCAGCGTGGTGGGTGTCGGGGTCTTGCCCACGTAGGTGGTGACTTCGCGGTCGCCGTGCTTGAGGGTGCGAGCGGTGCCGTCGCCGACCTTGCCGGGGATCGCGGCCAGCATCATGCAGTTGGTCTTGTCGGTGTAGGCGCCGTCGTCGGTCTGGATCCAGCAGATGCCGGTGGCCGGGCTGAACACCAGACCGTCGGGCGAGGACATGTCGTTGACGTCGGTCAGGCTGGAGAGGTTGACGCTGGACTTGTCGGCGTCCGCTTCCGAGCCGAACACATAGATGTCCCACTTGAACGCCGAGCCCGACGGCGAGGCGTCGGCCAGGCGGACGATGTGGCCGTTGACGTTGCCCTTCTGCTCCTTGCCGTCCTTCAGGTCGGTGTAGGCGCGCGGGTTGGCGCTGTCGGCCGTGGCGGCGGTGCGGTTGCTGTTGTTGGTCAGCGTGAAGTAGACCTCGCCGGTGTGCGGGTGCACGCCGTTCCATTCGGGGCGGTCCATCTTGGTGGCGCCCACGGCGTCGGCCGCCAGGCGGGTGAAGATGGCGACGTCGGCGTTGCTCTTGAACTCGAAGTACGAGCCGCCGGCCAGCACCGGGTTGTCGATCGACAGTTCCAGCCACTGGCCGCTGCCATCGCCCTTGAAGCGGGCGGCGTACAGCGTGCCCTTGTCCAGGTACTTGTCGCCGGCGGCCAGGCGGTTGGCGGGCGACGCGTCCTTGGGGTCCCACTTGGCGTCGGACACGAACTTGTAGATGTATTCGCCGCGGGCGTCGTCGCCCATGTAGCAGACGATGGGCTGACCGGCCACCGGCCTGGCGAAGGCCACGCTTTCGTGGGCGAAGCGGCCCAGGCCGGTGCGCTTGCGCAGGGCGGCCTGGGGGTCGTAGGCGTCCACCTCGACCACATAGCCGAAGGTGTTCATCTCGTTGCGGTAGTCCTCTTTGGCGCTGGCGCCGATGGCGCCGTTGTTCCAGCGCACGAAGCGGTCTTCGCTGCCGCCGCTTTCCCAGCCGTGGCGGCTGGCATCGCCGGCCTTGCGGCCGTAGCGCTTGAGCGCCTGCACCTGCTTGTCTTTCTTGCGGGCGTCGTCGTCCTTGGCATCGCGGAAGAAGTAGCCGTTCCAGTTCTCTTCACCGCTGACCAGCGTGCCCCAGGGCGTCTTGCCGGTGCCGCAGTTGTTCAGCGTGCCGCGGCACTGCGTGGCGTCGGCGCTGTGCTTGGTGACCAGGTGTTCGCTGCCGCGGGCCGGGCCGTGGATGGCGCCGGGCGTCATGGTGGTGATGCGGCGGTTGAACGGCGAGGCGGCCTTGTAGGCCCACTGCTTGCCGTCGGACTGCACCTCGACGAAAGACAGGCCGTGGATGGCCAGTTCCTTGTCGATCTCGGCCGCAGGCCGCGGCAGGGTGGAGGTGCCGCCGTTGGCGTGGATGAAGAACGACGAGAGCTTTTCGTCGGTCGTGGCTTCGTGGTTCACGCCCAGGATGCCGCGGCTGTTGTAGCCGGCCGAGGGCTTGCCCTGGGCGTCCAGGCCGAACCACTCCATGCCGTCGTGGTGGTCGCCGGCGCGCTGTTCGAAGGCGGTGTCGGTGCCGTCGTTCTTGTAGGCCGGCACACCGGCGGCCAGCGGGTCGCCCAGCGCGTAGATCACCTGGGCCGTGTAGCCCTCGGGCACCACCACCGTGTCGGCCAGGCTCTTGGCCACCGGCTTGAAACCCAGGCGGTCCATGTGGGTGGCACTGCCGCCGCCGGTGGTCGCACAGGCGGTCAGCGCCGAGGTACCGGCCACGGCACCGGCCAGGCCCGCACCGCGCAACAGACCGCGGCGGCTCAGGCGCGACTGCAGGATCTGGTCGAAAGCGGGGTTGTCGGAGGTGTTGGAGTTCTCGTCGTTGAACAGGGATTCGGCTTTCATGGGTGTTCCGGCGTAGGGGTTGGAAATGAACGTGCCGCAGTCTGTCTGCCGGTGATGAATGTTTTGTGACGCTTGTGCGGCATGGCCATGACAGGTGGTCTTGCGCCGTCACGAAAGATTCATGGGACTGCCACGTCCGGTACACGGTGCCCCACCAGCATGACAGGACATGAGCAACACCTACCCCCAACCTGCGTCGCTGGTCGACGCAATCGTCACCCAGGAGTCTTCCATGCGCGAACTGCCGACCCCGACACTGGACCTCTCTCCGATGCCCGACTTCCGGAGGTCGCTTCATCCAAGCTCGCCAACAACTGCCGCGGTGGTGGTCCCTGGCGGCGTGGAAAAACTCGCCGCCGGCATCGAGATCGGCTGGGCCCGGCATCTGGATGAGGTTCGCGAAGCGCAACGCCTGAGGCACGAGGTGTTCGCCGGCGAGATGGGTGCGATCCTGTCGAACGCGGTGCCGGGACACGATGTCGACCTGTTCGACGACTACTGCGAACACCTGCTGGTGCGCCACGGCGAGACGCGCCAGGTGATCGGCACTTACCGCGTGCTCACGCCCGAGCAGGCCAAGCGCGCCGGCAGCACCTACAGCGACACCGAATTCGACCTGGTGCGCCTGCGCCACCTGCGCGGACAGATGGTGGAGCTGGGCCGCAGCTGCGTGCACCGCGACCACCGCCAGGGCAGCGTGATCATGGCCCTGTGGGGCGCACTGGCCGCCTTCATGCAGCGCAACGGCCTGGACACCATGATCGGCTGCGCCAGCATTCCGATGAACCACGAAGGCGAACACGGCGTGGTCGGTGGCGGGCACGCCGCCGCCAGCATCTGGCGCCAGGTGAAAGACAAGCACATGGCGTCCATCGACTGCCACGTGCGGCCGCGCCTGCCGCTGCCGATCGAGCAGCTCGACAGCTCGCTGGACGTCGAGCCGCCGGCCCTGATCAAGGGCTATCTGCGGCTGGGCGCCAAGGTCATGGGGCCGCCGGCCTGGGACCCGGATTTCAACGCCGCCGACCTGCCGATGATCATGCGCATCGCCGACATGCCGCCACGTTACCGGCGCCACTTCCTGGGAGCTTGAAATGGCTCCCCCCCGCGCCACCTTCGGTGTCACCCCCCAGGGGGGGCGGTGCCTGTGGCCCGGCGGAGCCGGTTCCACGGCACCTCTGGATGGGGTCACTTCTGTGGCCGCGCATCGGTTTCGCGCGGTGTTTGTTTCGGACATCCACCTCGGGACGGCCGGCTGCCAGGCCGAGGCGCTGCTCGATTTCCTCAAGCACCATCCGAGCGAAACGCTGTACCTGGTCGGCGACATCGTCGATGGCTGGCAGATGCGGCGTCGCTGGTTCTGGCCGCAGGCGCACAACGACGTGGTGCAGAAGCTGCTGCGGCGGGCCCGCAAGGGCTGCCGGGTGGTCTTCGTGCCTGGCAACCACGACGAGTTCGCGCGCCAGTTCGACGGCCTGCACTTCGGCGGCATCGAGGTCGCCAACGAGGCGGTGCACACCACCGCCGACGGCCGGCGCCTGTGGGTGATCCACGGCGACCACTTCGACGGCGTGATCCAGTGCGCCAAGTGGCTGGCCTATGTGGGCGACCGCGCCTACGGCATCACGCTGGAAATCAACCGCCATTTCAACCGCGTCCGCCACCGCCTGGGCATGCCGTACTGGTCGCTCTCGCAATATCTGAAGCACAAGGTCAAGCGCGCGGTCAGCCACGTCAACCACTTCGAGCAGGCGGTCGCCGCCGAAGCGCGGGCGCGGGGCTTCCAGGGCGTGGTCTGCGGCCACATCCACCGGCCCGAGATGCGCAAGATCGACGGCACGCTCTACCTGAACGACGGCGACTGGGTCGAGAGCCTGTCGGCGCTGGTCGAACACCTGGACGGGCGCCTGGAGCTGGTGCACTGGCACCGCCTGGGCCACGGCGACCTGTCGATGCCCGAGCCCGAGCCGGAGGCCGAGACCGCCGACATGGTGCCCGCCTGAACCGGGAACCAAGGAGACCCACATGAAGATCGTGCTCGTGACCGACGCCTGGCAGCCCCAGGTCAATGGCGTGGTGACCACCCTGGTCGAACTGGTGCGCCAGGTCCAGGACCTGGGCCACCAGGTGGTGGTGATCCACCCGGGCCAGTTCCGCACCCGCCCGTGCCCCGGCTACGCGGGCATCGACCTGGCGCTGTTTCCGGGGCGGCGGCTGCGGCGCCTGATCGACGAGTCGCGGCCGGACGCGATCCACATCGCCACCGAAGGGCCGCTGGGCTGGGCCGCGCGGCGCCACTGCCTGCGGCGCGGCCTGCCGTTCACCACCGCGTACCACACGCGGTTTCCCGAGATGCTGCACGTGGCGCTGAAGGTGCCGCTGTCCTGGGCCTATGCGCTGTTCCGCCGCTTCCACCGACCGAGCCGCGGCGTGCTGGTGCCCACCAGCGGCGTGATGGACCTGCTGCGCGCACGCGGTTTCGGGAATCTGCGTGCGTGGACCCACGGCGTCGACACCACGCTGTTCGGCTTTCTGCCCGAGCCGCGCGAATGCGCCGGGCTGGGCGACCTGCCGCGCCCGGTGAGCCTGTTTGTCGGTCGTCTGTCGCACGAAAAGAACATCCAGGCCTTTCTGGATCTGGACATTCCGGGCAGCAAGGTGGTCTGCGGGGTCGGTCCGCTGGAGGCATCGCTGCGCGCGCGTTATCCCGAGGTGCACTGGGTTGGCGTGCTGCCGCGGCGCGAACTGGTCGAGGTCTATGGTGCGGCCGACGTGTTCGTGTTCCCCAGCCTGCACGAAACCTTCGGCCTGGTGATGCTCGAAGCCATGGCCTGCGGCGTGCCGGTGGCGGCGTTTCCGGTCGACGGCCCCCTGCAGGTGATCGCCGATTCGCCGGGCGGGGTGATGCACGAGAACCTGCGCCAGGCCTGGTCCGCGGCGCTGCGGATTCCCCGCCAGCACGCCCGCGACCGCGCGCTGGCATTTGGCTGGGACATGGCCGCAGAGCTCTTTCTCTCCAACCTCGTACCGGTCGAACAGCCCCGGCGCGCATCGCGTTCGCGCCCGCACACCCTGGACGAAGAGTCGGCCGTTCTGGCCCTGCAACGCATGCCAGTGTCACAAGAACGTCATCCTTTGGTCGAATAATCGTCATTGACTCGGAGCAGCGGCCCCACTTCCGTGGACCCATCCGGCCGCCGCAGATGCCAATGAACGCCACCCCAAAGACCCCTTCGCCGACCTTTCTCGACCGGGACCAGAGCATCCTGGCCTTCAACGAACGCGTCCTGGACTGGGCCCAGCGCGACACGGTGCCGCTGCTGGAGCGCCTGCGCTACCTGTGCATCGTGTCTTCCAACCTCGACGAGTTCTTCGAGGTGCGCATGGCGCCGCAGCTGGCGGCCTTCAACGCCAACGAGCAGCGCGGCCCGCAGACCGCGGCCGGCTACGGGCGCCTGAGCGCCCGTCTGCACGACCTGGTCACCCGGCAATACGCGATCTACAACGAGCAGTTGTTGCCCCTGCTGGACCAGGAAGGCATCAAGCTGGTCTCGCACGGCGAGCGCGACGCGCGCCAGCGCCGCTGGGTCAAGGAGTTCTTCGAACGTGAGGTGCGGCCCCTGCTGCTGCCGGTCGGGCTGGACCCGGCCCACCCGTTCCCGCAGGTCGCCAACAAATCCCTCAATTTCATCGTCCGCCTGCGCGGCAAGGACGCTTTCGGGCGCGAGAACGAGGTGGCGATCGTCAAGGTACCGCGCAGCCTGCCGCGTTTCGTGCGCATGCCGGCCAGCCGCGGCTCCAAGCAGAACCTGTTTGTCTCGATCTCCAGCCTGATCCGCTCGCACCTGGCCGACCTGTTCCCGGGCCGGCAGGTGACGCAGTTCTCGCAGTTCCGCATCACGCGCCATTCCGACCTCGCGGTCGATGAAGAAGAAGTCAAGAACCTGCGCACCGCGTTGCGCCTGGGCCTGCAGCAGCGCCACTATGGCGAGGCGCTGCGGCTGGAGGTCTCGGCCGGCTGCTCCGAATTCCTGTCGGCCTTCCTGCTGGAGCAGTTCGCGCTGCCGCCGCAGGCCCTGTACCGCGTGCCGGGGCCGGTGAACCTGGTGCGCATGAACCAGCTGATCGACCAGGTGGAGGCGCCGGGCCTGCGCTTTGCGCGCCACACGCCGGGCTGGCCGGTGCAGCTGGTGCCGGGGCAGTCGTTCTTCGAGCGCCTGCAGCAGGGCGACGTGCTGATCCACCAGCCTTACGAGAGCTTCGACGCCGTGCTGGCCTTTCTGCGCGAGGCGGTCGAAGACCCGGACGTGCTGGCCATCCGCCAGACCATCTACCGCACCGGCAGCAAGGCCGAGATGATCGACCTGCTGCGCGAGGCGGTGCGCCGCGGCAAGGAAGTCACGGCGGTGGTCGAGCTCAAGGCGCGCTTCGACGAAGAGGCCAACATCAACTACGCCGAGCGGCTGGAGTCGGTCGGGGCGCAGGTGGTCTATGGCGTGGTGGGACTCAAGACGCACGCCAAGATGCTGCTGGTGACCCGGCGCGAAGGTGCGGCGCTGCGGCGCTATGCCCACGTGTCGACCGGCAACTACAACCCCGGCACCGCGCGTCTGTACACCGACCTGAGCATGCTCACCGCCGACCGCGCACTGACCGAAGACATCGAGCAGGTGTTCCTGCACCTGGCCAGCCAGAGCCGGTTGCCGCGCCTGAAGAAGGCGCTGATCGCGCCCTTCAACCTGCACAAGGCCATGCTCGACCTGTCAGAACGCGCAGGGCGTGCGGCCGAAGCCGGCAAGGAGGCCCGGATCATCCTCAAGATGAATGCGCTCACCGACGAACCCCTGGCGCGTGCGCTGGCGCGGGCCTCGCAGCAGGGCGCGAGCATCGACCTGATCGTGCGCGGCGCCTGCATCCTGCCGGCGCAGGTGCCCGGCGTGACGGAGAACCTGCGGGTGCGCTCGGTGATCGGTCGCCTGCTGGAGCACTCGCGCGTGTTCTACTTCCGCATCGACGGCGAGGAGCAGCTCTGGCTCTCCAGCGCCGACTGGATGAACCGCAACATGCTGCGGCGGGTCGAACTGGCCTGGCCCGTCACCGACCCGGCGCTGCGCCAGCGGATTCTGGACGAATGCCTCTCGGCCTACCTGCACGACAGCCGCGACGCCTGGCTGCTGCAGCCCGATGGCGAATACCGCCGCGCGGCCGGTCTGCTGCCGGCGGGCGAGGAACCGCTGTCGGCCCAGACGGCGCTGATGGCGCGCTATGGCAACCACCAACCGGAGTCCGGCCCATGGAACTGATTCTCTGGCGCCACGCCGAAGCCGTGGAGCATCCGTATGGCGAAGACGGCGTGGGCGGCGATCCGCTCGATCTGGAACGGCGCCTGAGCACGCGTGGCGAGAAGCAGGCCGCGCGCATGGCGGCCTGGCTCGACCGGCAACTGCCCGACGGTGCCCGGGTCTTCGCCAGCCCGGCGCAGCGCACGGTGCAGACCGCGCAGGCGCTGGGGCGCAAGTTCAAGCAGCGCGACGAGCTGCTGCCGGGTGCCGGTCCGGCGGCGGTGCTGGCGCTGGCGGGCTGGCCCGACGGCCGTGGCCCGGTCGTGATCGTCGGTCACCAGCCGACGCTGGGGCAGGTGATCGGTGAGCTGCTGGGCCTGCCCGACACCGAATGCCCGATGCGCAAGGGCGCGATCTGGTGGCTGCGCCAGCGCGAACGCGGCGGAAAGATGCAGACCGTGATCGTGACGGTGCAGACACCCGAGCTGGTCTGAGCCGGCGGGCTCAGGCCGCGGCCAGGGCCTCTCGCGTCCCCTGGATAACCTGATCGAGGGTGCCGTCGTCGGCGAAGGCCTCCGGGTCTTCGATCAGGGACCGCATCTCCAGCGCCTCGCAGACCTGCGCCAGCCGCGAGGCGCAGGTGTTCAACGCCGCGCCCTTGAGCTGGTGTGCCGCGTTGCCCAGCGCCTGGTGGTCGCGCGCGGCCATCGCACGCTGGATGTCGCCCATGCGGGTGTCCAGCTCGGCCAGGAAGTCCTGCACGATGGCGCCACGCACCTTGCCCACACCGTTGTCGAACTCGCCCAGCATGGTCCAGCGCTCGACGTGGATCCAGGGTGCGACCTTGGTCTCGGCGGGCAGCAGCGGCGCACCGGTCATGGTCTCCGGCCCCAGGGCCTCGTTGTCGCCCAGCCAGCGTTGCAGGGCCAGGCCCAGGGTGTGCAGTTCCAGCGGTTTGGCCAGGTAATCCGACATGCCCGCCTCGAGGCAGCGGGTCCGGTCGTTGGGCAGGCTCGACGCCGAGACGCCCAGCACGATCGGTGCGTCCGGCCCGAGCCGCTCGCGGATCTGCCGCGTGGTGGCCGCGCCGTCCATCTCGGGCATGTGGCTGTCCATCAGCACCAGCGCGTAGGGCCGGTGTTCGCGCTGCGCCTGCTCCACCGCCTCGACCGCACGCAACCCGTTGTCGCGGGTGTCGTGCAGGTAGCCCAGCCGGGTCAGCATGGCCGAGGCCACCTTGAGGTTGGTCAGGTTGTCGTCGACCACCAGCAGGCGGTAGGAGCCCACGGCCAGCCGCAGTTCCGGCACCGCGGTCGAAGGGATGTCGTCCGCGTGCGCCGGGGCCGTCTGGACGGTGAACGAGAAGGTCGATCCGACGCCGGTCTGGCTGTGCACCTGGATCTTGCCGCCCATGCGCTCGACCAGGTAGCGGCAGATCATCAGGCCCAGGCCGGTGCCGCCATACACCCGCGCGGTCGAGGTGTCGCCCTGCGAGAAGGGCTGGAACAGCTCACCCAGCCGCTGCTGGGAAATGCCCACGCCGGTGTCGCTCACGGCGAAGCCCAGGGTCATGGGCTCGCCCGCCTGCTCGACCCAGGCGCGCAGCGTGACTTCGCCGTGGTGGGTGAACTTCACCGCGTTGGACAGCAGGTTCAGCAGGATCTGCCGCAGCCGGGTGATGTCGCCCACGATGGCCTGCGGCAGGTCCGGCCGCAGGTCGACCCGCAGCTGCAAGCCCTTTTCCTGCGACTTGATCCGCGTGATGTCGCAGACGCTGCGGATCGCGGCGTGCAGGTCCATCGGCAGGTGCTCCAGCGCCAGCTTGCCCGACTCGATCTTGGAGAAGTCCAGGATGTCGTCGACCACCGACAGCAGCTGCTCGCTCGACACCTTGAGCACGCCCAGCAGTTCCTTCTGCGAGCGGTTCAGGCCGGTGTCGCCCAGCAACTGGCTCATGCCGACCACGCCGTTGAGCGGGGTGCGGATCTCGTGGCTCATCACCGCCAGGAAGCCGGCCTTGGCCCTGACGGCCGCCAGCGCCTCCTCGCGCGAGGTGGCGAGCTCGGCGGTGCGCACGCGCACGCGCTCTTCGAGCAGCAGCGTCGCGTCGCGCAGCGCCTTGTTCTTGCGCTTGACCGCCCGGTTGTAGGCCTGCAGCTTCACCGCGCTGTCGTGCATCACCCGGGACAGGTTGTAGACCTCGCGGAACGGGGCCTTTTCCTGGATCCGCGGGACGCTGCCGGTACCGACCAGCATCGCGGACTTGTTGAGATGCTGGAACTGGGCCGACAGGCGCCGTGCCACCAGGAAGGCCACCATCGCGCCGACGCCGATCAGCGCCGCCATCGCCAGCAGCGCCCACTGCCGCGCCTGCAGCACGTGGGCGGTGAAGTCCTGCTCGGGAGCGACCACCACCAGCTGCCAGTCGAGCTGGTACTTGCCACCGAAGGGGCGGTGCAGGGCGATCAGGCGGTTGCTGGTCAGGCCAAGGCGCTGCAGCCAGTCCTGGCTGGTCTCCAGGCGGACCAGGCCCTGTTCGCCCCGGGATTGCTGCCCGTCCGGTGCAAACAGCTGGGCGTAGGACTCGCGCACCAGCGCCTCGCGGCTTTGCAGCGGGGTGATGCGCTGTTGCTTGTCGTTGACCAGGGTGCTCAGGTCCTCGTCGACCGACGAAGCCACCATGCGTCCCTGTCCGTCGACCAGGTAGGTCACCGCATGGTCGCTGATCCGGGTGCTGCGGATCAGTTCGGTCAGGCGGGCCAGGCTCATGTCGACCGCCATCACGCCCAGCAGGGTCTGGCCGTCGGCGTCGAAGATCGGCTGGGCCAGCGTCAGGTCGAACTGGTTCTTCACCGCCGAGCGGTAGACGTCGGTGAACACGCGCTTGCCGGTGCTGGCGGCCAGCTGGTACCAGGGGCGCTTGCGCGGGTCGTAGATGGTGGTTTCGGTCTTGATCAGCCGGCTGCGGTCGCCAGGCTGGGCGATCTCGTAGTGGCGCCGGCCGGTGTCGCCCGGCTTGATTTCGCGCACGACAAAGCGGCCGTCCTCGCGCTCCAGGCCGAAGAAGCTGCCGTCGGTGGTGCCGAAATAGAGATACGGCACGTTGGGTGACTGCTGCGTGAGCGCATAGGCCATCAGCTCGAAGGCGGCCGTGTCGTGCAGCCAGTTGCGGGTGCGTTCGGCCTCGGCGCCGCTGGTGGTCACGGGCGGCACCAGGGCGTTGACCACGGTGTGCGATTCACCGAGATGGGCCAGCGCCCCGACGTCGACCCGGTGCGCGGCCTGGCTGATCGCGTTCTCGGCCAGGGTGTCGATGGCCTGCGAGCTGTTGGACGAGAGCAGCCAGGACACCAGCAGCGCCGGCAGCAGCGCCGACAGCACCAGCGCGGCGATGAGCGTCGGGCCCAGCGAGAGGCGGCGCCGCGGCGGCGCGGGCGAAGCGGTTTCGGTCACCATGCTCAGCTGGCGGGCAGCGGGTCGACCGCGCACACTTCGATCGCGACCCGCCGGTGGGGCAGCTGGATGACCTGTCTGGCCACCGGCTGTATGGCCCCGGTGACGCTGCGCAACACCGGGATGGTCACGGTGATGGGGTGCTGCACCTGCGGATGGCGCTGGATCGCCAGCGTGTCGACCACGGTTTCTCCGACCGGTAGCAACTGCGTCGCGCCGCCCAGCAGCCCTTCCAGCCGCATCATCGCCACCGGGCCGGCGTGCAGCGCGATGCCGACCTCGAAGCGTGGCAGGTCCTTGCCGGGAAACTGCTGCCGCAACCAGGCCTTCATCGCCGTGGCCGCGTTGCGCAGACCCAGTGCGGCCTTGATGGCGCGCAGGCCGTGGCGGGCGGTGGTGCCCGCCGGCGGGTCGGCGAACAGGGTGAGCAGGCCGTCGCCCACGAAGTGGACCGAACTGGCGCCAAACAGATGGACGGTGTCGCCGCTGCTTTCATAGAAGCGTTGCAGCACCCGGGCCAGCTGCGGCGGTGCCAGCGCCGACAGCCAGTGGCCGTAGTGGCGCAGGTCGGCGAACAGCATGGTGGCCTGCGGATGCAGGGTTTCCTGGCTGCCCTGCGACTCGCCGGGCCACTGCTCGCTGAGTTCGCGGGCGAGCCGTTTTTCGAACTGTTCCTGCAGGGTCCAGGCCTGCGACTCCAGCGCCTGCGTCACGGCGTCCTTGACCACCAGTTCCCGTGCGGCGGCGCGCATGGCCTGGCGGTTGAGCTGGGCCGAGACGGCCTGCGCCAGCTCGGTCGGGTGCACCGGCTTGGTCAGGTAGTCGTCGGCACCCAGGTTCATGCCCTGGCGCATGTCGCTGCGCTCCTGCATCGAGGTCACCAGGATGAAGGGCGTCTGGTTCAGGCTGGGGTGTTCGCGCACCTCCCGCAGCAGCTCGAAGCCGGACAGGCCTGGCATGTTGATGTCGCTGACCACCAGGTCGGGCTGGCATTGGCGGATCGTCAGCCAGGCCGACTGGCCGTTGTTGGCCGCCATCACCGTGTGCCCCTGCAGATGCAGGGTTGCCTCGATCAGTCGCAATGTTCCGGCGTCGTCTTCCGCCACCACTATCAATGCCATCGTTGCCCGTTTCTCCGCCCGTCCGGGCTGACAAGCCCGATCCTACCGGGTCGGTGCACCGATTTCCGTCAGGAACCTCTTGGGCGGAGGAGGGCGCGACCGGCCCGTGGCTGCCGATCGACGCCGGTGTGCGGCTTTCAACGGATCTCGGCCTGGAATTTCCAGCCGGACTTCTGCCAGGCCAGCAGCTCCTCTCCCAGCAGCCAGGCCGACTGGGGGAACTTGCGCGACCAGCCTTCGGGCGTCGCCAGCCGGAAAGCGCCGGACTTGTAGCTCAGCCGCAGCGTCTCGTGCTCCGGCGCCCGGCGCGCATGGCACAGGATCACCGCCAGCCGCAGACAGAGCAGCTGCTTGGCGAACAGCTCGTCGGCCAGCTCGGCCTCCAGCTTGCGCAGCTTGCCCCGCTGGCCCAGCACCAGCTGGCTCATGCGGTGCAGTTCCGGGAAGGAGAAACCCGGTGCGTCCACGTTGTCGAGGATGTAGGCGCCGTGGTGGTAGGAGCGCTCGTGGGAAATGTGGGTGCCGATCTCGTGCAGCCGCGCGGCCCAGGCCAGCTTCTGCGAGAAGCGCTCGTTGGCTTCACCGGCCGCGACCTGGGCGAACAGGGCGGTGGCGACGGCACTGACGCGCTGGGCCTGTGCCGCGTCGACCGAAAACCGCTCGCTGAGCCAGCGCACCGTGCGCTCGCGCACGTCTGCGCCCTGGGTGTCGCGCTCGATCAGGTCGTACAGGGCGCCGTGGCGCAGTGCGCCCTGGGCCGGCAGCATGTCGCGGATGCCGAACAGGTCGAACACGGCGCGCAGCACGCTGACGCCGCCGCCGATCACCGGCCGGCGATCGTCTTTCATGCCCTCGATCTTCAGCTGGTCGGCGCTGCCGGCCTTGACCAGGCGCTCGACCAGCCAGTCCAGCCCGTCGCGGGTGACCGCACCGGCCGGCCAGCCGTTGGCCGTCAGCACATCGGCGACCGCGCCCACCGTGCCCGAGGAGCCGTAGGCCACCTGCCACTGAGAGCGGGGAAACACGTCCAGCGCCTGGTCGAGCACGGCCTTGGCGGCGACCTCGGCCGTGCGGAAGGCATCGTGGTTGAACTGGCCCTTGGGAAAATAGCGCGCCGACCAGGCCACACTGCCCAGCCGGTACGACTCCATCTGCTCGGCCCGGTAGCCCTGGCCCAGGATCAGCTCGGTCGAGCGGCCGCCGATGTCGACCACCAGCCGGCGTTCGTCCGACTGCGGCAGCAGGTGCGAGACGCCCTGGTAGATCAGGCGGGCTTCTTCGTGGCCGGAAATCACTTCGATGCCGAAACCCAGGATGGTCTGGGCCTTCGCGAGGAATTCGTCGCGGTTGCGCGCTTCGCGCAGGGTCTGGGTCGCCACCGCGCGCACCTGTGCCTTTCGGAAACCGTGCAGCCGCTCGGCGAACCGCGCGAGGCAGTCCCAGCCACGCTGCATGGCCGCCAGACTAAGCATTTTGTTTTCATCTAGCCCGTTGCCCTGGCGCACGGTTTCTTTCAGGTACTCGATGCGCTCGATGTGGCCCGACTGGAAGCGCCCGATTTCGAGGCGGAAGCTGTTGGAGCCAAGGTCGATGGCGGCGAGCAGGGTACCGTTTTGCATGGGGAGAGGGTTCTGGTTTGCGGCGATTGTGACGCATGGCCGGCGTCGCTTCGGGGTGGTTTCGGGCGCTTCATTTGTGACATCGCCGATTTGTCACAGTGCTGTCACAGAGCGTCCATAGAGTGCCGGGTGTGGACTTTTTCCCCAACCTCTGAGGAACCGAAATGAATACCAAGCGCACCCTCCTGAAGACCCTGGCCGCCGCCGCCCTGGCCACCATGGCCATGGGCACGGCCTTCGCCGCCGACATCACCGGCGCGGGCGCCACCTTCCCGTTCCCGGTCTATGCCAAGTGGGCCGAGGCCTACAAGAAGGAAACCGGCACCGGCCTGAACTACCAGTCGATCGGTTCGTCTGGCGGCATCAAGCAGATTCGCGCCAAGACCGTGACCTTCGGCGCCACCGACGCACCGGTGCCCGGCGCCGACCTGGACAAGGACGGCATGATCCAGTTCCCGGCCATCATCGGCGGCACCGTGCCGGTGGTGAACCTGGAAGGTTTCCAGCCGGGTGAGCTGCGTGTGACCGGCCCCGTGCTGGCCGAGATGTTCCTGGGTGCCATCACCAAGTGGAACGACCCCAAGCTGGTCGCCCTGAACCCGGGCAAGAAGCTGCCCGACGAGAACATCACCATCGTGCACCGCGCCGACGGCTCGGGCACCACCTACAACTGGACCGACTACCTCACCGCCGTGAGCAAGACCTGGGCCGACAGCGTGGGCAAGGGTGCCGCCGTCAAGTGGCCGGCCGCTTCGTCCGTCGGTGGCAAGGGCAACGAAGGCGTGGCCGCCAACGTCAACCGCGTCAAGGGCGCGCTGGGCTATGTCGAATACGCCTACGTGAAGAAGAACAAGATGAACTTCATGCAGCTGCAGAACGCCAACGGCAAGTACGTCAGCCCCGACGACACCACCTTCGCCGCCGCCGCCGCCAGCGCCGACTGGCTCAGCGTTCCTGGCATGGGCATCTCCATGGTCAACGCCAAGGGCGACAGCGCCTGGCCGGTGTCCACCGCTTCGTTCATCCTGATGTACAAGCAGCCGGAAGACAAGGTCGCCTCGGCCGAAGCATTGAAGTTCTTCGACTGGGCCTTCAGCAAGGGCAAGACCCTGGCCACCGACCTCGACTACGTGCCGCTGCCCGACGCCCTGACCGCCCAGATCCGTGCCAAGGTCTGGAACCAGGTCGCCAAGTAAGCAACACCCTTCGGCCCGGGCCCTGGTGCACACTGTGCGCCGGTCCCCGGGCCTTTTCAGCGGTATGAAAGCACCTGGAGGGGACCCAACATGAGCGTGGGCATCACCATGAGTACGACACCGGTGGCCGAGGCATCGGCCGCACCCCGCATGCAGTCGATCGCGCGCCGACAGCGGCTGCAGGACCTGTTTTTCCACCGTGCCACGCAGGGCTTTTCGCTGCTGGTGCTGGTCGCCCTGATGGGCATCCTGGTTTCCCTCTTCGTCAACGCGCTGCCTGCGTTCCAGAAGTTCGGCGCCCGTTTCATCTGGTACGTCGAGTGGGACATCATCAATGAAGAATTCGGTGCCGCGATCGCCATCGTCGGCACCCTCGCCAGCGCCGGCATCGCGCTGATGATCGCGGTACCGCTGGCCTTCGGCATCGCGCTGTTCCTGACCGAAACTTGCCCGACCTGGCTGCGCCGCCCGCTGGGCACGGCGATCGAGCTGCTGGCGGCCGTGCCGTCGATCATCTACGGCATGTTCGGCCTGTTCGTGTTCGCGCCGCTGTTCGCCGACTACCTGCAGGTGCCGTTGCAGAAGATGCTGGGCGGCATGCCGCTGATCGGCTTCCTGTTCGGCGGCTCCACCAACGGCATGGGCATCCTGGCCGCCGGCATCGTGCTGGCCTTCATGGTGCTGCCCTTCGTGGCCGCCGTGATGCGCGACGTGTTCGAGATCGTGCCGCCGATCCTGCGCGAATCGGCCTACGGTCTGGGCTGCACGACCTGGGAAGTGGTGCGCCGTGTCGTGCTGCCCTACACCCAGAAGGGCGTGATCGGTGGTGTGATGCTCGGCCTGGGCCGCGCGCTGGGCGAGACCATGGCCGTCACCTTCGTGATCGGCAACGCCAACCGCATGCCCACCTCGCTGTTCTCGCCGGGCACTTCGATCGCCTCGACCCTGGCCAACGAGTTCGGCGAAGCCGCCGACTTCCACATCTCGGCCCTGTTCGCACTGGGCTTCCTGCTGTTCGTGATCACCTTCGTCGTGCTGGCACTGGCCAAGTGGATGATCATCCGCGGCGAAAAGGCCAAAGGACTCTGACCATGAAGGACTTCAACCAGGCGATCTACCACCGCCGCAAGTTCTCCAACGCCATCGGCCTGACGCTGTCCATGGGTTCCATGGTGCTGGGTCTGGCGGTGCTGTTGTGGATCCTGTTCGTGCTGCTCTCCAACGGCCTCTCGGCGCTGGATGCCAACCTGTTCACCCAGGACACGCCAGCGCCCGGCACCGAAGGCGGCGGCCTGCGCAACGCCATCGTCGGCAGCCTGCTGATGGTGGGCTGCACCGTGCTGTTCGCCACCCCGGTCGGCATCCTGGCCGGCATCTACCTCGCCGAGTACGGCGACACCAGCAAGACGGCTGGCCTGACCCGCTTCGTGACCGACATCATGCTGTCGGCCCCCTCGATCGTGCTGGGCCTGTTCGTCTACGCCATCGCGGTCGCGACCATGGGCGGGTTCTCCGGCTGGGCCGGCACGCTGGCTCTGTCGCTGATTGCGGTGCCGGTGATCGTGCGCACCACCGAGAACATGCTGCGGCTGGTGCCGGGCAGCCTGCGCGAAGCGGCGTTTGCCCTGGGCGCACCGCGCTGGAAGGTGGCGACCATGGTGACGCTGCGCGCCGCCAGAAGTGGTGTCATGACCGGCCTGCTGCTGGCCGTGGCGCGCATCAGCGGCGAAACCGCACCGCTGCTGTTCACCGCGCTGAACAACCAGTTCTTCAACGCCGACATGAGCAAGCCGATGGCCAACCTGCCGGTGGTGATCTTCCAGTTCGCGATGAGCCCCTACGACAACTGGATCCGCCTGGCCTGGGCCGGCGCGCTGCTGATCACCCTGGCCGTGCTGCTGCTCAACGTCGTGGCCCGCATCTTCTTCCGGGACCGCTCGGCCCACTGAACCCCAACATTCCTGAAGGCACCCCCCCATGCCCACCACCATGACCACCGGGAAGAACGCGCTCGAAGTGCGTGACCTGAACTTCTACTACGGCAAGTTCCACGGCCTCAAGGGCGTGACGATGGACATCGCCGAAAACAAGGTCACCGCCTTCATCGGCCCGTCGGGCTGCGGCAAGTCCACGCTGCTGCGCACGCTCAACCGCATGTACAGCCTCTACCCCGGCCAGCGCGCCGAAGGGCAGATCAACTTCTACGGCGAAAACATCCTGGACGCCAAGCAGGACCTGAACCTGCTGCGCGCCCGCATCGGCATGGTGTTCCAGAAGCCGACGCCGTTCCCGATGTCGATCTACGACAACATCGCCTTCGGCGTGAAGCTCTACGAGAGCCTCAGCCGCAGCGAGATGGACGACCGCGTCGAATGGGCGCTGACCAAGGCGGCGCTGTGGAACGAAGTGAAGGACAAGCTCGACCAGAGCGGCCTCTCGCTGTCGGGCGGCCAGCAACAGCGCCTGTGCATCGCGCGCAGCGTGGCGGTCAAACCCTCGGTGCTGCTGCTGGACGAGCCGACCTCGGCCCTGGACCCGATCTCGACCGGCAAGGTCGAAGAGCTGGTGCACGAGCTGAAAAAGGACTACACCATCGCCATCGTGACGCACAACATGCAGCAGGCCGCGCGCTGCAGCGACTTCACGGCCTACATGTACCTGGGCGAGCTGATCGAGTTCGGTTCCACCGAACAGATCTTCTTCAAGCCCACGCGCACCGAGACCGAGGACTACATCACCGGCCGCTTCGGCTGATCCAGGCCATCCACACAGGGAACAGACATGGGTGACAAACACATTTCAAGCCAGTTCGACGCCGAACTCAACGCCATCTCCACGCACGTGCTGGAGATGGGCGGTCTGGTGGAGTCGCAGCTGCACCAGGCGGTCTATGCCCTGGTGCACCTGAGCCTGGAGACCGCCGAGCAGGTGATCGAGACCGAAAACCGCATCAACCTGATGGAAGTGAACATCGACCACGCCATCATCTCCACCATCGGGCGGCGTCAGCCGACGGCGCGCGACCTGCGCTTCCTGATGGCGATCTCGCGCACCACGCAGAACCTGGAGCGCGCCGGCGACGAGATCGCCCGCGTGGCACGCATGGTCAAGTCCATCATCGAGAGCGGCTCGCCGCGTTCGCTGCCGATCTCCGAGCTGCGTCTGGCGGCCGATCTGGCAGCCGGCATGCTGCGCAAGACGCTCGACTCGTTTGCCCGTCTGGACGTCAACATGGCGCTGGCGATCATCAAGGACGACGACGCGATCGACGGTGAATACAACGGCTTCCTGCGCAAGCTGATCACCTACATGATGGAAGATCCGCGCACCATCTCGCCGAGCCTGGACCTGCTGTTCCTGGCCAAGTCGCTGGAGCGCGTGGGAGATCACGCCAAGAACATCGCCGAGCAGATCATCTTCGTGGTCAAGGGCGAGGACGTGCGCCACAGCCCGATGGACAGAGTGGAGTCGGTCGTCGGATGAATAACACGAGACCCCCACGCTTCCTCGCTTCGCGCGGTGCGCTGCCCCCCGAGGGGACGCTTTTTCATCTTGGGACGGCCCGGCAATGAAAAAGCTTCCCCGCATCCTGGTGGTCGAAGACGAACCGGCGATCGCCGAGCTGATCGCCGTGAACCTGCGCCACAACGGGTTTGCACCGACCGTGGTGTATGACGGCGCAGCGGCGCGGCGCGAGATCGACGCGGTGCTGCCCGATGTGATCCTGCTGGACTGGATGCTGCCCGGCGAGAGCGGCGCGGCGCTGGCGCGCCAGTGGCGCAAGCAGGAGCGCACGAAGACCGTGCCGATCCTGATGCTGACCGCGCGCAGCGACGAGGCCGACAAGGTGCAGGGCCTGGACGCCGGTGCCGACGACTACATCACCAAGCCGTTCTCGACGCAGGAACTGCTGGCCCGCATCCGCGCCGTGCTGCGCCGCCGTGCGCCCGAGATCGTCAACGACTCGGTGCAGGTGGGCGAGCTGTCGCTGGACGCCGCGACCTACCGCGTGAGCTACCGCGACACCGAGCTCAAGCTCGGTCCGACCGAGTTCAAGCTGCTGCACTACCTCATGAAGCACCCGGAACGCGTGCACACGCGCGGCACCTTGCTCGACAAGATCTGGGGTGACCATGTGTTCATCGAAGAACGCACGGTGGACGTGCACGTCAAACGCCTGCGCGAATCGCTGGGCGAGGCGGCCAGCATGGTCGAGACCGTGCGCGGCGCCGGCTACCGCATCACGGCCCGCCAGCCGGTGGGGCAGGGCAGCGACGACAATTCGGCATGATTGTTCGTTTTCTGGGGTTGCTGCTGCTCCTGGCTCTGGGCGGCGCCTGGGGTGTGCTCAAGGGATCTGTGCTGCAAACCCTGGCGGGCGTTTTTCTGGGCGCGCTGCTTTGGCTGGTCTGGGACAGTGTGCCTGCCGCACGCCTGCTGCGCTGGCTGAGCCGGCCCGATGCACCGGCGTCCCTGCGGCTGTCCGGCCTCTGGGGCGAACTGTTTGAGCGCACCCGCAAGCGCCTGCGCGCGCTGGAGCAGAAGGCCGAGAGCAGCGATGGCCGGCTGCAGGATTTCCTGGCCGCCCTGCAGGCCTCGCCCAACGGCGTGGTCCTGCTCGACGCGCAATCGCGCATCGAATGGAGCAACCAGACGGCCCAGCACCACCTCGGCCTCGACCCCGAGCGCGACCTGGGGCAATACGTGCGCAACCTGGTGCGCCATCCGGCGTTCACGGCCTACATGGACAGCGGCGATTTCGGCCACGAGATCGAGATCGATGGTGCTGGCCAGAGCACGTCCCAGCCCCACAAGATTTCGCTGCAGGTGCACCCTTACGGCGACCAGCGCCAGCTGATGCTCACGCGCGATGTCACGGCGGTGCAGCTGGCCGAGGCCATGCGGCGCGACTTCGTGGCCAACGTGTCGCACGAGATCCGCACGCCGCTGACGGTGCTGTCGGGCTTCGTCGAGACCATGCAGAGTCTGTCGCTGGAAGAGGAAGAGCGCCAGCGCTTTCTGGGTCTGATGAGCCAGCAGGCCCTGCGCATGCAGACGCTGGTGAACGACCTGCTGACGCTCTCGCGCCTGGAGGGCAGCCCGGCACCGGGCAGCAGCGAATGGACCGATGTGCGCGACTGGATGCAGCAGGTGGTGCAGGAAGCACGGGGCCTCTCGGCAGCGATCGCCGATCCGGTGCACGAGATCACGCTGGCGTCGGGACCGGCGTCCCAGGTCGCCGGCAGCCGCAGCGAACTCTACAGCGCCATGTCCAACCTGGTGAGCAACGCCGTGCGCTACACCCCGCCAGGCGGATGCGTGCGCGCCGGCTGGCGCACGACCGCAGACGGAGGTGCCGAGTTCTTTGTCGAAGACACCGGGCCGGGCATTGCGCCCGAACACCTGCCGCGGCTGACCGAGCGCTTCTACCGGGTGGACCGCAGCCGCTCTCGCGAAACCGGTGGCACCGGCCTGGGGCTGGCCATCGTCAAGCACGTGGCGCAGCGCCACGGCGGGCAGGTCACCGTGCGCAGCACGGTCGGGCAGGGCTCCACCTTCTCGATCCTGCTGCCGGCCTCGCGGCTGCGGCCGTCTGCCGCGGCGCTGAACTAGGGCTGCGCTGAACAAGTAGCCGAATTGAGTGGCCCGCTGCGCAAAGGGTTGCCGACGCGGGCAAGCGGCGCGATTCGACCGCGTTCGCTGGACATACCAGCCGTGCTCGCGCACCCACCGTGC